>JBKJSW010000431.1:0-2798 GCA_046595765.1 Ahniellaceae bacterium | reverse complement strand
CCGAGATCGAATCACTGGTTTGCATTGTTCGCAGGTTTCGCGCTGTCTGCTTCCGCCGGCCTCATGGCGCAGGTCGCCGGGCCACAACCGCCACCGAGTGCAGCGATGCTGGACAAGGCCGCGACCTTGCCGACCCAATCGTTCGAGTCGCTTGACCTCGCGACGCTCGACGGCGAGGACGCAATCAACGATGCCGCCGAGGGCGGGCCGCTCCGTTTCGCCATTCCGCATGAGGTATCGCTGACGCCGACCAATTCGGGCGAATGGAGCCAGCTGGACGAAGGTCGGGCGATGTGGCGCCTGCGCATCTTCGCCGCCGACGCCCAGCATCTCAATTTCGGATTCGGCAAGTTCGGCGTTCCCGTTGGCGCCGAGTTGCGCATCACCAATGAAGACGGTTCGTACCAGCTCGGACCCTTCACGCGCGCCGACCAATTGCCGCACGGCCAGCTGTGGACCCAGCTGGTTCCCGGCGATACGGCGTTGCTGATCCTCACCGTGCCGTCCGGGCTGGAAAGCCGCGTGAGCCTCGAGCTAAACCGCATCAACCAGGGCTACCGTGGCTTCGGTGCGTACTCGAGTACGTGCAAATCCGGCGCCTGCAACATGGACGTCGCGTGTCTTGGCCCTTCGGATCCGTGGAACGGCCCGCGCCGTTCGGTCGGTGCGATCACCCGTAACGGCAGCGATACCTGCACGGGTTCGCTGCTCAACAACACCGCCAACGACCGCCGCATGCTGTTCGCCACTGCCACCCACTGCGGCATCAGCTCCAGTGCAATCGCCGCCACGGTGCTGGTGTACTGGAACTACGAGAACGCCACGTGCCGTACACCGGGCTCGGCGGCGAGCGGCGTGCCGATTCCGAAGCCGAACACCACGTCGGCCGGCGTGAATTTCCTCGCGCAAACCAACAATCCATTCTCGGGAACGACTCCTGCCGGCACCCGCTCCGACTTCACGCTGATCGAACTGGCAACCCCTCCGCCCGGCAATACGTTCAACCTGTTCTGGGCGGGCTGGAACCGCAACGCACCCCCGACAACCTGCAGCATTCCCGGAAGCCCGAGCTCGACTGCAGGACTCTGCGCCAGCATCCATCATCCGCAAGTCGACGAGAAGCGGATCACCTTCGTTGAAGAGCCGATGATCGTCGACAACATCTCGGGCGCGACCGGCGTGCATTGGCGCGCCAATTGGGATCCGACGCCGCCGATCCTGACCAACATCCCCGCCCCGCAGCCGGGATCGCTGCCGCCTGGCGTGACCGAGCCGGGTTCGTCGGGGTCGCCCTTGTATGACGCGTCGCAGCGGCTGGTCGGCGTGCTGTCCGGCGGGCCCTCGGCCTGTGGTGCGACGGGCGCGAGCCTGCGCGACCAGTACGGCGGACTCTTCCATGCCTGGGAAGGGCTCGGCACTGCGACCACCCGCATGCGCGATCACCTGGATCCGCTCGGCAACAATCCGTTCACCCTCGACGGCATCAACGCCGCGGTCCCGAACCCGAACGTCATCTTCGCGAACAGCTTCGAGTAAGACGCGCGCGATACCGGCTCGACCAAAGGCCCGCTTCGGCGGGCCTTTGCCTGTCATGTTTCGCTCGCGCCACGCCGATGTTGACTCCCGCCTCGGGAGAAGTGTGACGCCGACTGCTTTTTCGTTTTGCTTTCCGCCTTTATGGACATTCAACGTACGCCAGCGCAGTCCACGACTCTCCCTCTGTCACTTTCTGATCTCTTTTGCCGTATTCCTCAAGTGGGGCACGCCGAAGTCAGCTGCGCGCTCCGGAACGCAGCCAGTGGGGTGGACCATTGCTGTCAGTGTTGCGCCTTGCAGACAACTTCGGAGTTTGGGCGCAGAATTGAAATGCGTCCTGGCAAGTCCACGACCGAGCTACAGGCATGAACCAACAAGGGGGTACAACATGCGCGCACTAATCCGTTCTCTTCTTTTTGTCGTTGTTGCGGCGATGGCGTTGCCAGCGCTGGCAGCGGACCATCGCGATGGCCCGCTCGCTACCGGCGATCCGGCCGCGGACCTCAATGACATCTATGTCTTCAGCAATCCCAACGACCCGACCGAGATGGTGCTCGCCACCACGTATTTCCCGGCGGCCAACACCAGCTCGCGTTTCTCCGACGTGGTGTCGTACCGCACGTTCTTCGACAACGGCGCGGCCACCGGTGCCCGCGACAGCATCACCTGCACGTTCACCGGCGGCGGCACCCGCTTCAACTGCACCAATCCCGGCGGCACGCTCAGCGCCTCGGGTCCGCTCAACCAGACGGTCACCAACGGCAACCTGCGCGTGTGGGCAGGCCTGCGCGACGATCCGTTCTTCTTCGACGTGGACGCGTTCAACCGCACCCGCGCCGCGGTCGCGCCGCGCTTCACCAATCCGGGTATCAACGGCTTCGGCAGCTTCAACACGCTCGCGATCGTGTTCGGCATCAAGCGCAATGCGATCACCAACAACCAGGCGAATCCAGTCGTCAAGGTGTGGGGTTCGACCACGCGCACGGGCGACATCGGTGTGTCGGGCGGGCACTCCGGCTATTGGCAGGACAACACGAATCCAGGCCACGCCGTGGTGGTCGAAGCGCTCGGACCGGCGGTCGCGGGTGGTCCTGATCGCCTGATTGCCTACTGGGCGATCTACGACAACAACGGCGCGCAGATGTGGTTGTCCGGCGTGGGCGACATCGTTGGTACCCGCGCGGTAGTTCCCGTCGTTCGCACGGCCTTTGCGCGCTTCCCGCCCAACTTCCGCTCGCAGGACGTCGCCCAGACCAATTTCG
>JBKJSW010000384.1:0-2887 GCA_046595765.1 Ahniellaceae bacterium | reverse complement strand
TACCGACTCGCGATCGCGCCTGGTTGCGCTGCTGCGGCGGAACACCCGTGGTCGCGCGCGATGCGGGTCACGCGGGAATCCCTGCCACCTCACTTCAAAACGTCGGGAGCGCGATTGCCGCGTTTGGCAGGTGTCGACGCTGAGTCCGCTGATCTGCGCCTCCGGCCCGCGGCTCGCGGCTTGGCGAGCGTGATCCACGTCGGCGCATGATCGCTCGCACCTTCGCAACCGCGCACCCATGAGTCGACACCGGCGCCGGTCAAGCGCGGCGCGAGTTCCCTGTTGAGCAGCAAGTGGTCGATACGCAGGCCGGCATTGCGTGGCCAGTGCTGGCGGAAGTAGTCCCAGAACGTGTAGACGCGCTCATCCGGATGCAGAGCGCGGATCGCGTCCGTCCAGCCCTGCGCGAGCAGGCGCTGGTAGCACTCGCGCGTTTCCGGTTGCAGCAACGCGTCACGGCGCCACGATTTGGAATCATAAATGTCCAAATCGGTGGGCACGACGTTGAAGTCGCCAGCGAGCACGACGGGGTGGCCGCTGTCGAACAGCGTGCTCGCGTGCCTGATCAGGCGTTCGAACCACGCGAGCTTGTAGTCGAACTTGGGCCCAGGTTGCGGGTTTCCGTTTGGAAGGTACAGGCAGCCCACGATGACGCCGTTGATGGCCGCTTCGATATAGCGGCTCTGCTCGTCGCCGGAATCGCCCGGCAACTGGCGTCGGCTCTCGACCGGCATCGCGTCCCGCGCGAGAAGGGCGACGCCATTCCACGCGCGCTGCCCCTTCCAGATCGCGCCGTAGCCCGCGGACTCGATGGCGGCGATGGGGAAACTTTCGTCGAGTGCCTTCAGTTCCTGCAGGCAGACCACGTCGGGCATTTCGCGCTCGAGCCATTCGAGCAGGCGCGGCAGGCGCGCCCGGATGCCGTTGATGTTGTACGTGGCGATCTTCATGCACACCCGGCAGATTTCCGGAGCAGGTGCGCGAGCGTAATGCCGATTCAAAGAATGTGCGTGCCGCAGTTCGCTTCAGATTCCCGGATTTCGAGAAAAGAAACATGTGCCCGGGTGCATGTGCAGGAGGATCAAACGTCCGGGAGACGCACTTGTATTTGCAGGTCCGGATTCGCGGCCGCAGGGGCGCGGCACTCTTCACCTTCTCAACTTCACAGGTCATCGCGGTGGACTTCGCGCGATCCGAAAACGACAAGGCCGGGCTGACAGCACCCGGCCTTGAAGAACTGCGAGGCGCCCCGCGAGGGGCGCCCCTCGACGTGGCTTACCTGCGGCGGGACATCGCCGCGCCCACCAGGCCCAGGCTCAGGATCATGAGCAGCAAGCCGAGGCGGTCGAGCGCCGGGACCGGCACGAAACCGTTACCGAGCGCGAGCACCGTCGGATTGGCCGCACCGGCGACCGATGGATCGTCGGTCAACGCCGTCGACTCGTTGGTGCCGTTGCCGTCCGCATCGAAGCGCACCGTACCCTGGTTCGACAGGTTGCCACCCGGTACATCGAAGCGGTTGACCGTGCCGTTGATGGTGATGGTCACCGAGCCACCGGCCGGGATCGAGCCGTTGAACGCAACGAGCCGTGTGATCGGATCGTAGGTGACGGTTCCGCTGGTCGACGACACGCCGGTGAACGTGAAGCCCTGCGGCAGCTGGTCGTCGAACTCGTTGCCCGGGTTGTCGAGCTGTGCGCTGGTGCCGCTGTTCGTCAGCACGATGGTGTAGGTCACCGGGAAGATTCCCGCCGGTGGCACCGTCCCGGACACCGTCTTGGTGGCACTCACGCTCGCCGGCGAACCGACGGTAGTGGTGTCGGTCGCGGAGTTGTTGCCCGGTGTCGGATCGGTGCCGGGCGCGGTGACGGTCACGGTCGCAGTGTTGCTCAACGTGCCAATGGCCGAGTACGTGCCATTGACGATGAAGGTCACCGACGCACCGACCGGCAAGGTCACTGGCGCGGCGATCACCTGGCTCGCGCCGCCCGTGGCCGGGCAGATGCCGCCGCCCGTGCCGGTGCATGTGAAGCCGCTGACCGTGAAGCCGGACGGGACCGTATCGTTGACCGTCGCCGTCACCGGATTCGGACCGGCGTTGTTGGCCACGATGGTGTAGCTGCCCGTCGACCCGACCGGTGCGGTGGTGCGACCGTCGGTCTTGGTGATGCCGAGGTTGGCGGTCGGCGGCGCGACCGTGTCGGTGTCCGTCGCCGAGTTGTTGCCCGGTGTCGGGTCGGTGACACCCGCTCCAGCCGCCACCGTCGCCGTGTTGGTGATGGTGCCGGTTGCTGCCGCTGACACCGCGCACACCGAGGTGTAGGTCACCGAGCCGCCGGAGGGCAGGTTCACCGTGTCGTTGATGTTGCCTGCGATCGGAGTGGTGCAAGTTCCGCCGCCCGCGCCAACGCAGGTCGTGTTGCAGGTCAGGCCGGCCGGGAACGTATCCGTGACTGTCGATCCGGGTGCGTTGCTCGGCCCCGTGTTGCTGGCGACGATGGTGTACGTCGTCGAGCCACCCGGAGTGACCGTGGTCACGCCGTCGGTCTTGGTGATACCGAGGTTGGCCGACGGCGCCAGCGTGTCGGTATCCGTCGCCGAGTTGTTGCCCGGGGTCGGATCCGTGACGCCGGCTCCCGCCGCGACCGTCGCCGTATTGGCGAGGGTGCCGGTTGCTGCCGCCGACACTGCACACACCGAGGTGTACGTGACGCTGCCGCCCACGGGCAGGTTCACGACCTGGTTGATGTTGCCAGCGCCAGGGTTGGTGCAGGTTGCCCCGCCAGCACCGACGCAGGTACTGGTGCAGCTCAACGACGCCGGGAAGGTATCGGTCACGATCGTTCCGGGTGCGTTCGCCGGGCCGGTGTTGTTCGCGACGATGGTG
>JBKJSW010000225.1:0-2519 GCA_046595765.1 Ahniellaceae bacterium | reverse complement strand
CCTGCGCGACGACACGCCCACCGAATGCGGATCCTTCCCAGCCCCCCGAGAGGCTATAGCGCGACGCCTCGCCGCCCACGGTCGTGTCGATCGAGCCGAATTCGGAAATGAGTCCCTGGTCGACTGCGCGCTGCGGAATCTGGTCGGGCGAGTTCCACGCGTTGTCGTAAGCCAGCAACATCGCATGCGCCCTGCCCGACCCCAGCTCGGCGCTGTAGCGCAGCATCAGGTTGACTTTCTCGACATCCTCGTCGATGTCGGTCCACGGCCCCTCATACGTCTGTGCTTCGGCACCGAACAGCACATTACCCGCGCCCACTTCTACCGAGTTGAGCAGCACGCCGCGCAGGTAACCGTATTCGCCGAGCGTTCCTTCCACGAGCCCTTCGGCAACCGTGTCGGACAGATGGAAGCGCGCATATCCCGCCGACGCAAAATCGCCCACGTCGGCGTAGTACGGTCCCTTGCGATAGCGGATTTCCTCCACCGCTTCCGGGATCAGGAAGTTGAGGTCCGTCCAGCCCTGGCCATGCGCGTGCGTGCGCATGTTGACCGGCATCGCGTCAACGTAAGTCGCAAAGTCGGTGCCGTGGTCGAGGTTGAAGCCGCGCAGAAAGTATTGATTGGCCTTGCCGCTGCCCGAATGCTGCGTCGCCACCAGGCCCGGCACGAATTCCAGCAAGTCACCGCTGCGCAGCAATGGGCGTTGCGCGATGTCTTCGCGACCGACGGAACCCTCGGAAGCCGAGATCACTTCACCGACAAGATTTTGCCGGCGGCCGATGACGTCGACTTTGTGGAGAGTGGTGGCGCGATCATCGGTCGCTTCTGCACTGACGCGGGATGACGGTGGAGCATCGTCTTGCTCTTGCACCTGCGCCAGAGAAGTTGCGGCGAATGTCCCCAGCAGGGCGGCAACAATCGCCTGCCGCAACAGCGTGCGAGCGCAGGACGGGCTGACGGAGTTGTGCGGAGCGGATCTGGATCTGAATCTTGTTTCCGGATGAGGTGTTTGCATGAGAATTCTCCCGTGGCCACGCACGACTGCGCGCGCAGCACTGCACAGCAGGACATTGGGTGCGCCGTTCGGCGCGCCCGCTCTGAGCCATGGATCGCACCGTGCAGGAATTTCCAGTTCCGGGACCGAACCGTCATGCAAGCGCAACGTCCACCGCTGCACCGAAGTGCACGCGGACGCGACATGATTGCTGGGAACCGGTGCTGACCCGGCGCGATGCAGGATCAGCGGTCTGGCGGCCGCTCTGCGGGGTCGGGTACGCGCGACTCGAAGTTCGAGTTGCCGCGCACCAGCAAACGGGCGCTGCCCGATACGCGAGCACGAACAGCTGGCTCCGCGACGAGAAACACGAATCCATCCAGCGCGCGCAGGTTCGCCAGGGCTTCGCTTGCGGCGCTTGCGGAGTCGTCCTCGGCCACGTACACAACTCCCGCCGCGTTTTTATCGTGCTGATGGTTGCTTGCGGGGTGCGAGTGCGAGTGGATTGCTTTCATCGGTCGCATCTCATGCTCGTGCGGCCGGTTCATGGTCGATCGCCAGTCGCCGCGCGGGTGGAGATGGCCGTGCCCCATTCCTGAAAGGACGGTTGACACCGCATCGCCGTGCGCGGTTGGCAACGCGGGCGGATCGGAACGGGTCGCACTGGAGTCAGCGTGCGGATGCTCGTGCGGCCGGTTCGTGGCCAATGGCCGACGGCTTTGCGGATGGAGCCGGCCATGGCCACGGTGCAAAAGTTTCCCCGACGCCACGTCGCCGTGCGCGGATGGCAACACATGCAGCGCAGGCACGGCCGGCGTGGGCGCAACGTGCGTGTGCGCAATGGCCCCCAGGCCGTCCGCTCCAGCCGCGTATGCGCGCGACAGCAGCGCAAACATGATGAGCAGATTGAGCAACAGCTTCACGCGCTCATTGTCCTGTAATCCGCTGGAACAGCCACCAGGCACCGAGCGCGGCGATCAGCAGCGAGACGGGTTGCATAAGGTACCGGACGTAGTGCCGCCACGCGCTGAGCGCATGGATGAGCGGAAGCGCAATGGCTGCCACGGCAAGCTGGCCGAGTTCCACGCCCAGGTTGAAGGCAAGCAGGGCTGTCAGTCGCGAGTCACGCGGCACGCCGAGTTCGCCGAGCGCCCCCGCGAATCCGAAACCGTGCACCAGCCCGAACGCCAGCGCGAGCACCCAGAGTCGCCGCACCACGACCGGCCAGACGTTGTTGAGCGCCGCAAGCGTCACGCTCAGCGCGATCGCAGCCTCGACCATGCGTCCGACCGGAGTGACCAGGCCCAGCGCCGCCAGCGACAAGGTGAGCGAATGGGCGAGCGTGAACGCCGTGACCAGCCCGGCGGCTCGGCGGAAGCTCTGCGCAAGTGTTCCGGCGCGCAGCCACTGGCCCTCGCGCCACGTGAGCGCGACGGCAAGCAACAGCGAGAGCAGGAATGCGAGGTGATCGTAGCCAATCAGTATGTGGTGGATGCCTTCGCGCACGAAGGCCTCGAACGTG
>JBKJSW010000420.1:0-3924 GCA_046595765.1 Ahniellaceae bacterium | reverse complement strand
GTTCGGTTGTCGAAACCGGCCAGTCCGAACAGGTGCCGTCGTTCGGTGGCGGCTGGGCCGTCTATCTCGGATACGAACTCGCCATGGCCTGCGAGCCGAGCCTGGACCTCCCGACAGCGCCGCCGGGGATGCCGACGGCTCTGGCGCTGCGGTGTCCTGCCGCCATCGCCGTTGACAGGACGATGGACTGCACGTGGCTTATCGCCGAGGCGGGTCGAGACGATCTGGTCGAGGCGATGCACGCCGACCTCCAGGCATGTCCCGCGTTCGCCCCCGGGGAGTACATCGCAGTCGCGATAGACGAAGCGAGCCAAGTCCCGTTCCTTGCAGGCGTCGCCGCGGCGCGCGAGCACATCGCGGCGGGCGACGTGTTCCAGGTCAATCTTTCGAGACGCTGGGATGTGCGCTTGGCGCGGTTGCCCCGCGCGGCAGACATGCACGCGGCCCTGCGTCGGGCCAATCCGGCGCCCTTCGCGGCCCTGTTGCAGTGGCACGGCATGTGGATCGCGTCTTCCTCCCCCGAGCGGCTGGTCTCCATCGCCGACGGCGTCGTCAGCACGCGACCGATTGCAGGCACTCGTCCGCGTCGCCAGGACGACGACGACGAGGCGCGCCGCGCGGAGCTCATCGCGCATCCGAAGGAGCGGGCCGAGCACGTCATGCTCGTCGATCTGGAGCGCAACGATCTCGGACGGGTGTGCGTCGCCGGCAGTGTCGTCGTGGACGAGATGATGTCGCTCGAAACGTATGCGCACGTGCATCACATCGTCTCGAATGTAAGCGGCCGATTGCGCAGCGGCATCAGCCCGGTGGACGTGATTCGCGCGGTGTTTCCCGGTGGCACCATCACCGGCGCGCCCAAGGTGCGGTGCATGCAGATCATCGCCGAACTGGAAGGCGAGGGCAGGGGCGCGTATACCGGCTCCCTCGGCTGGCTCGACCGCAGCGGCGCAATGGATCTCAACATCCTCATCCGGACGATTGAAGGTCAGGGCATGACGGCACGCTTTCGCGCAGGTGCCGGCATCGTCGCGGATTCGAACGCGGAGGCGGAGCTGGCGGAAACCCGCGCCAAGGCGCGTGGACTCCTGCAGGCGCTGGAGTCGCCGTGAGGTCGGCCGTTCCGTTACTGGATGGCAACTGCTGTCCCCTGTTGGATGCAGTGCAACGTGGCCTCGCCTACGGCGATGGAGTGTTCGAAACAATGCGGGCGCGGGACGGTGACATTGCGTTGTGGGCGGCGCACCTCGACCGGCTAACGGCAGGCTGCAAGCGACTTGCACTCGACGCACCGCCGGAGGCGCTGCTGGTCGAGGAGCGTGACCGCGTGCTGCGCGATGCACCCGATGCCGTGCTCAAACTCATGGTGTGGCGCGAGGCCGCGGGCCATGGCTACGATCCCGCCGGTGAGCGAGCGACGCATCGGAGCTGGAGCACGGCACCGTTGCCGGCACCCACGGTGCCCATGCGCGTGCGCTGGTGCGAATTGACCTTGGCGCGGCAGCCAGCCTTGGCGGGCCTTAAAACCCTCAACCGACTCGAGCAAGTGTTGGCGCGTGCGGAATGGAAAGGGGGTGCATGGGACGAAGGCCTCCTGTGCGACACCGAGGGTCATGCGATCAGCGCGATTTCGGGCAATCTGTTCGCGGTGATCGACCATCGGCTGGTGACGCCGGCACTCGATCAGTGCGGGGTGGCCGGAGTGATGCGCGGGTGGATCCTCGCGCAGAGGTCATCGAACGAGAGCATCGAGGTTAGGGCTATCCTGCGCGACGAAATCGATCGGGCCAGCGAAATGTTCTTGACTAACGCTGTTCGTGGCATCCGCGCGATCGGGGCGCTGGGTGGCCGGGGGTACGGCACGGGCGCCATGACCGCGGCATGGATCCGGCGCGCCCGCGAGGCTGGACTGATGGATAGCGAGGACAATTCTGCATGAGGGTGTTGGGACTATTCCTGTTGCTTCTACTCGCGGTCGCGGGTGCCGCCGCCGCATGGGTGTGGCTCGATTACCAGCGGTTCGTGGCTGCTCCGCTCGCGGTCGGCGCAGCACCGCGCGTGCTTGAGGTCGAACGCGGCGACTCCTTCATGCGAGTCGTCGGAAAGCTTGCTTCGTCCGGGATGACGGACGCCCGTCCGCACTACTGGCGGTTCCTGGGTTGGCGCAGCGGCACGGCGCAGCGCCTGCAGGTGGGGGAATACGACATCGCGCCGGGTACGACGCCCCTGGCGCTTCTACGCAAGGTGCACGAGGGTCGCGTGCGCCAGTATCGCTTCACCATCGTGGAGGGTTGGAACATCCGCGACTTGCGCGCCGCCCTGGCGCGGCGTGCCGATATCGAGCAAACGCTGTCGGGACTCGACGATGCAACGCTCATGCAGCGGCTGGGAAGAGCGGGCGTGCACCCAGAAGGTCGCTTCCTGCCGGAGACCTATGCCTTCGTGCGTGGTGAACGCGACGTCGAGTTGCTGCGGCGTGCCGCGGTCGCGATGGACCGGGCGCTGGCATCTGCCTGGTCGCGTCGCGCTGCGGATCTGCCGATCGATGATCCCGAAGACGCGCTGGCACTCGCGTCGGTCATCGAGAAGGAAACCGGGTCGTCAGGCGAGCGGCGGCGGATCGCGGGTGTATTCGTGCGCCGGTTGAAGCTCGGGATGCTGCTGCAGACGGATCCCACCGTGATTTACGGAATCGGTGATGCATACGCAGGCAATATCACGCGGGCCCACCTCGAGACGGATACGCCGTACAACACCTACACGCGGCCAGGCCTGCCACCCACACCGATCGCGATGCCGGGCGTCGCGGCGATCGCCGCCGCGGTCGATCCCGCACCCGGCAGCGAACTTTATTTCGTGGCGCGTGGCGATGGCAGCCATGAATTCAGCGCCACCCTCGGCCAGCACAACGCCGCTGTCGCGCGTTATCAGCTGGGACGAAAATGAGCAAAGCGCAAAAGCCACGCGGCCGCCTTATTTCGTTCGAAGGTGGCGAAGGTGCGGGCAAGAGCACCGTGCTCGCGCGCGTCAGGCAGACCATCGAATCCGCCGGATTCGAAGTGGTGCAGACGCGCGAACCCGGAGGCACGGAGATTGGCGAATCGGTTCGTGCCATTCTGCTGGACAGCCGTCACACGGAACTGGACGACCAGTCGGAGTTGCTGCTGATGTTTGCGGCACGCGCGCAACTGGTGCGCGAACGGATCGCTCCTGCGCTTGCCCGCGGCATCTGGGTCGTGAGCGATCGCTTCACCGATTCCTCGTTCGCTTACCAGGGAGGCGGCCGGGGAATCGATGCCACTTTCATCGCGGAACTCGAGCGTCGCGTCGTCGGCATCCAGCCCGACCTGACCTTGCTGCTCGATCTTCCGGTGCCCGACGGCCACGCGCGCGTTGCGGCGCGCAACCAGGCGGCCGATCGCATCGAAATGCAGCAGGGCGGATTCTTTGATCGCGTGCGCGCAACCTACCTGGCACGCGCCGCGGCAGACCCCAAGCGTATCCGCGTCCTCGACGCCAGCCGATCCCCGGAGCAGGTTGCCGAGGCTGCCTGCAACGAGGTTCATCGACTGCTCGCGCCAACGCGGCCAGCAGTGGGGACAGACGACCAGTGAACGGAAGCTGGATCGCTGCGCCGTTCGCGCGCTTCGTCGGAGCATTCGAAACCGGCCGGCTCGCGCATGCGTGGTTGATCTGCGGTCCTGCAGGCCTTGGCAAGCGCGAGCTGGCTGAGAGGATCGTCGGAGCGGTGCTTTGCCAGGATCGGACTGCAGGCGGCGACTCCTGCGGTTGCTGCCGTGGTTGCCAGTTGCGCGTCGCGGGAACGCACCCCGATCTGTATCGCGTGGGCCTCGAGCTCAACGACCGCGGAAATGCGCGAACGGAAATCGTCATCGACCAGGTGCGCACGCTGAGTGAGCGACT
>JBKJSW010000407.1:0-2795 GCA_046595765.1 Ahniellaceae bacterium | reverse complement strand
ATCGAAGAGGCCAGGCAGCCTGAATACTTTGGCCGCGACCACAAGTCGCGCCTGCAGGAGCGCCTGCAGAGCCTGGGACGTCCGTTGCCGTCGTATCGTATCGCCAGCGAGATTGGTCCCGACCACCGCAAACTGTTTTACGTCGAAGTAATCGTCGGCGCCGAGGTGCTGGCGCAGGGCGCCGGCCGCACCAAGAAGGAAGCAGAGCAGGAAGGCGCGCGGCTCGCGCTCTCGGAAATTACCAAGGTCGAATAGCGATGTGCCGAAATATCAAGACGCTCTTTAACTTTGATCCGCCGGCGACCGACGAAGAAGTCCGCGCGGCGTCCCTGCAGTTCGTCCGCAAGCTGAGCGGCTTCACGGCGCCGTCGAAAGCCAATGCAGCTGTGTTCAACCAGGCCAGGGACGAGGTCGCGGCGATCGCGCGGCGGTTGCTGGATCAACTGGCGACGAACGCGCCGCCGAAGAATCGCGAAGACGAAGCGGTGAAGGCGAAAGCGCGCAGCGCCGAGCGGTTCGGCGTGCGCGCGTAATCAGTCGATCTCGATAATGCCCCAATCCTTGCGATCGCTGCCACCGGCGGTCGCCATGACGTGCGCCGGCTCACCCTGCGGCAGGCGCGCCATCGCGTAGGCCTGTACCTCGCGCGCCACTTCATCGACCGACGGCGGCGCCGGGCGGCAGTGCAGCCGCACCCACAGCCGCGTGAGCGGGTCGGAAAAGCTGTAGCGCTTCTGGCGCGACACAATCAGGTCGACGTCTTCCAGCCACGACAGGTAGTCCTTGGTGGAACCGGGCGTGCGGTGCAGCTGGTGGGCCACCTCCGTCAGCGTCAGCGGTTCGGCTTCGGCGAGGATTTCGAGAATGGCTTTGAGCGCGCCGTAACCGCGCGCCTTGTGCAGCCGCAGTTCGTAGCGGTGTCCGCACCAACTGGCGAGCGCGCCTTCACCGGTGAGCAGCGCCGTCAGCGCGCTGATCGGATCGCCGCCGCGCCCGCTCATCGAGGTGGTGGCTTCACTGAGCGCGCGCACGTAGGCGGCGCGGCCGTCGGCCAGCACCTGGATGGTGCGGCCCATGTAGTCGCGGTCTTCGGCCGGCGTGTCGCCCATGGGCGGCAACATCGCCGTGACTTCGGCGGCGCCAAGCGGCGGCAGGTGGATCACTTCAAAGCGAGGGTGGCCATCGCGCAGCAAGCGGTGCGCGCGCACGACGTAGCGGCTCGTCAGCACGAAGCGGTTGCTGCTTTCGGCCATCGCGTGCAGCATCTCGCGCAACACGTGCCGCAAGCCGGGGAAGCTCTCGAACGTGCGCAACTCGAGCACTTCGTCGAGCAAGAACGTGGCGGGCGCTTCGTGTCTCGCGCGGGCGCGGCCGATCAGGCCGAGCGTGCGATCGAACGCGGCGCGCGCAGAGGTGGCGGTGTCTTGCGGTGCGGCAGCGCTCTGGCCGTTCACCGTGAACGGCGAGGCGGCGGCGAACGCCTGGTGGAAGCGTTCGGGGGTACTCGCGGCGCGTTCGACATCCACGTACTGGCACTGGTCGCGGCCCATGCGGTCATTGAGTGCGTGCAAGAGCGTCGTGCGGCCCGAGCCGCACCCGCCGATCACGACGGGGATACGGGGCGGCGACGCGTCAAGCGCGGCGAGGACGCGGCGTTCAAGGCCGGCGTGGGGAGCCATCATCGGCTCGTCTCCTGCATGGGGATGCGTACTCCGTGATCGCGTGCGGTCTGGATCGCGTCGGGATAACCCGCATCGGCGTGCCGCACCACGCCCATGCCAGGATCGCACGTCAGCACCCGCGCCAGGCGATCGTCTGCCTCGCGCGTGCCGTCCGCGACGATCACCATGCCCGCATGAATTGAATAGCCAATACCGACGCCGCCGCCGTGATGCAACGAGACCCAGGTTGCGCCCGCGGACGCGTTGAGCAGTGCGTTCAAGATCGGCCAGTCCGCAATGGCATCGCTGCCATCGCGCATGCCCTCGGTTTCGCGATTGGGCGAGGCCACCGATCCGGTGTCGAGATGATCGCGGCCGATCACAATCGGCGCGCTCACCGCGCCGCTGCGCACCAGTTCGTTGATCTTGAGCCCGAAGCGTGCGCGATCGCCCTGGCCAAGCCAGCAAATGCGCGCCGGCAGGCCCTGGAACTGAACGCGGTCACCCGCCAGGCGAATCCACCGGCACAAGCCCTCGTCGCTCGGGAACATCTCAAGCACCGCGCGATCGGTCACGCGAATGTCTTCAGGGTCGCCCGAGAGCGCCACCCAGCGGAACGGCCCCTTGCCTTCGCAGAATAGCGGCCGGATGTACTCCGGCACAAAACCGGGAATCTCGAATGCGTCGCTGACGCCCGCCTTCACGGCTTGCGCGCGGATGTTATTGCCGTAGTCGAACACGATCGCGCCGCGTTGCTGCCACTGGCGCATCGCGGACACGTGCTTGCCCATGGCATCGATCGAGCGACGCTGGTACTCCACCGGATCGCTGGCGCGTAGCCGCGCCGCGTCGGCCAGCGATAATCCGTCGGGTACGTAGCCGACCAGCGGATCGTGCGCGGAGGTCTGGTCGGTCACCACGTCGGGCATGAAGCCGCGCGCGACGAGCGCCGGCAGCACGTCAGCAGCGTTGCCCAGCACGCCAATCGATCGCGCCTCGCCGCTGCGCGCGCAGTCCTGCGCGCGGGTGACTGCCGCGTCGAGATCTGAGGTGCTCTCGTCGAGATACTTCGACGCCAGGCGCTTCTCAATGCGTGCCGGGTCCACCTCGATCACGATGGCCACGCCGCCGTTC
>JBKJSW010000087.1:0-5974 GCA_046595765.1 Ahniellaceae bacterium | reverse complement strand
GCAGAGACATGCCAAAGCCTGCACCGCTGGTCCAGATCGCGCTCGTATCGCGGGTGCGATTGATGCTCAACTGGGGCAGCGGCAACGCGTTTCGGGTGGCAAGTCGGACACCGCGTTCCTGCGCGGCATAGCCTGCTGCCAGTGCACGAATGTCGAGGCGATTGCGGGCCGCCTCCAGCACCAGCGTTTCCTCGTCCAGCGATTCGAGGGATCGGAGTGGTCTATCGTCCGACAGCGTGAGCAGTGCGCCCGGCGGCATCCCCATCAGCGCATTGAGCTCCAGCCTGGTCGCGGTTTTCTGACGTTCAAGGATCAGTAGACGGTCCTGAGCGTCCAGATATCCAATCTGGTAGACGGCGACATCGTCGAGTCGCGTATCGCCCAATTTCATGCTGCGTTCGCTCTGCTCGTAATTACGCGTTGCCTCGCGCGTGAACTCCGTCGCGATCGCGATTTGTCGCTCCAGCGCGATGACGCGCCGTACCAGCATCCGGACCTGGTTGAGTGCCAGCCACTCGGTCCACGCGACCTCCAGACGCGTCTGCGCCATGGCACTGCGCGCGCTCGCCACCCGATCCGGGCGGGTGAAGAGCGACGCAAGGTCGAACGCCAGTCCTGCACCCAGCCCGTTGACCAGCCCGGAGCCATCCGGGCGATCGATCGAAAGCGAAACCTGCGGGTCCGGAACCAGTCCCGCCGAGAAAAGCTGCGCTTGCGACACGCCGACGCGCGCGCGCATGGCCTTGAGCTCCGGGCTCGCAACCAGCGCAAGCCGGGCCGCATCCAGATCCGTGAGTGGCGCCGCCAGGTCGATCGTTCGCGCCGGAAGCAGCGCATGCGCAGGCGACACCTGCACTGCAACCCGGGAATCGTGTTGCAGCAACGCTTCGACTGCCGGCAGGGGGCTTGGACGGTACACCGCGCAGCCCGAGAGCCCGAGCAGCAGTGACGCCAAAACCCGATTGAGCAGTCGCGGCATCCAGTTTCTCCATCATTCCGCGGCTCGATGCATCGAGTGTAGGTTCGCAGGTGTTAAACGCATCCTGAGAATTCCCAGGCCCGTCCAGCTTTGCGTTCGAAGCTACTCGGCGTGGCACTTGCGCCGTTTGCAGCTACGCGAAATCGCGGAGCGTTGACCTCCGCCAGGCATGACCGGAAATGGAAGGCAATTGCTCCCGGGACATGTGCAGGGAACCCGCGGCGCGTCTCTGGCGACGCCTTCCTGCGTGATTTCTCAGTAGGCCGTTAGCCGGCCACCGTGGCGGGTATCTAACATGTCACTGCACGCGACACCTGCAAAAATTTCGACTGAGGGCAATTGCCCCTGCAGTCCTACTGCCCTTTACCTGGACTACGTGAATGCTCGTCGCGGCGCTCGCAAAAAGCGGTGAACTCCTGGTGACGATCCTGATCGTGTACGCGGTGCTTGCGTTGATCTCGAAGAGTCGACTGCAGTGGGCGCAGGCTTTCAGGCGTCGGCGCGGGTTCGTGCTCTGGGTCGTCGTCCTGTTGGTGTTTTTGGTCCACGTCAGCGAAGACGTGCTGGCGCGGGAGTCCGGACCGGTAGACGAAGCACTCCTGACGTGGATCCATCGTGCAATGCCCACGTCAATGACGCCTTTTTTCCAGGCGCTCACCCTTAGCGCATCGGTGTGGGTGCTGCTTCCCCTCGTCGGAGTTGCGGTGATAGTGCTCCTGCGGATGCGCCAACGCCGACTGGCCGTCGCGGTGGCCAGTACCGCTCTCGTGGCGAACCTTTTCGTCTACCTCGTCAAGACCGCGGTCGACCGGACACGTCCTGCGCTATGGGACACCCAGTGGTACTGGGGGTCCAGTTTTCCAAGTGGCCATACGTTGAGCAGCGCCGCGTTTGCGACAGCAATTTGTCTGTGCGTCGCCCGTCTGCGTCCGCGCCTCATGTGGCCGGCTTTCGGTTTCGCCGCGCTCTGGGTTTTGCTCGTCGCCTTGTCACGCCTGGTGCTCGGGGTGCATTGGCCCACGGACGTCATGGCTGCGGCCGCCGCCGGTGTACTGCTCTCGCTTGCAGTGGCCGCAGTCGTGCA
The DNA here is from genome assembly GCA_046595765.1 of Ahniellaceae bacterium. Taxonomy (GTDB): domain Bacteria; phylum Pseudomonadota; class Gammaproteobacteria; order Xanthomonadales; family Ahniellaceae; genus JBBQNY01. The sequence goes on along the minus strand of JBKJSW010000087.1, from coordinate 3,911 downwards.
GGGTCCGCCAGTCACGCGCGATCCGGAGCTTCCGCCATAAAAGCAAACTTGGAGGGGTCTGGAGCCGTACCGGTTTCGCGCATGCTGACCAGTAACCCGAATGCATCCTGCCGGTTCGAAGGGAACGGCTGTCCGGATGCCCCGATGCGCACTCCGCGGTGCGGGGCTGACCGACGCGGGGGGTCGCTCCAACGGACTCCTACTTTGGCACGTCAGGGGGACGCGAAGTCAAGTCTGTTCGACTCGGGATGAGGGGTATACCGTCCGGTCATGCAATCGATCGGACCAGCACGCACCGCGACCCGCAACGCCACCGCGTTCGCCTATCTGATGGGTCTGTATGGCGACAATTACTGGCGCCTGGCGCGCCTGTTTTCGCCCCACCTGCTCGCGCCGGGCAGCTATCGCTCGCTGGTCGCCGGCGACCAGCCCCTGTGGCTGCGGATTCATGAGCAGCAGGCCTACACCACGCTGCTCAGTCTCAATTACGAATTCGCCGGCGAGGCGCGTGCACTCGACCCGGGTGCAGAGTTACGGTTTTATCGCGACGCGAGCGTGGCCGAAATGGTGGCCTGCGACGACCAGCAGCGCATCGAGGACGTGCTGGGGCGCGTGGCGCTGCCGAAAGCCGTGTTCGGATACCGGCTACGCATCAACGCCTTCCTCGGCAAGTGGCTCGAATACATCGAGGACCGTGGCCACTCGCGCTTCACGTTGAAGGCGATCCCGACTCCTCCAGCCAGCACGTCGCCCAGTCCCTGACGAAGCCGATGGGCAAGGTCAACCCGGGATCAAACCGAACCGACGGTTTCTGCATTTCCTGATCGCCTGACAGATTTCTTCCCGGCCCATGCGTCACGAACGGGCAACAACTTTCGCGGGTCAGCGCGCTGACCTACAACCAGTTGCGCCGTCTGCCCACCACGATGGCAGCAACGAGCAGTGCGGTCATGGCGGACAGCGCGATCCAGAAACCGCGCGCGCCTGTCTTGAAGAACGGAGCCTCGAAATTCATGCCCAGGATGCCGGCGAGCACTGCCAGACCACCGATGACCACCGTGGCGAAAGTGAGCGCCCGCATCGACTCGTTGGTGCGGAGCGCCATACGGCTGGAGAACATCTCAAAGCTGCCTACCACCAGGTCTCTAGCGTGGTCCACGCGGTCCATTGCGCGTTCGAAATGCGCATCGAGGACCCCGAACTGTGCCTCCGCGGCACTGTCTTCGGGCCTGAAGTCAGGGCGGACCAGGGCGGCAAACACGCGGCGGTGCGGCGCCAGCATTGCGCGCAATCGAGAAGCGCTCTTGCGCATGTCGCGCAGGTCCTTGAGGCTGGGATCGCGATCCTCGAGGATCGCTGTCTCCAGCTTGTCGGCTGCCTGCTCAAAAGCGGCGACCGCATCGAAGTAGGTGCCGAGGTGCCAGTCCAGCAGGGCAGTCACGAATAGGGTGGCATCGAGCAGGCCAAGACGCGTGTCGCCGCGTTCGCGATTGCGCAACGCGGTCAGGAAGGGCGTTTCGTCCGCGTGCACGGTCAGGACGCGATTGGCGCCTGCCGCAATGCCGAGGTTGCTTCCGGAAAAGCGCAGCCCGGGTTCGACCGAGGCCGCCACGACGCGCATTTCGAAGTATTCGCCGTGATTGCGGAGAAGCGGGTCCTGGGCAGTGAACTTGAGGCTTTCGCCGATCGACTGCGGGAACCCGAGTTGGAGGAGGAGTCTCCCGAGTTTCTCGACATCGACCCCGCAAACGTCGACCCAAAGCAGTTGGTTGTCGGCAGGCGCGATTGTCGCCAGTTGATCAACGTCCACGGTGCGGTCGTCGCCGTCGGCGTCGAACAAGACGCACTGGACGATCGCCTCGCGGCTGGTTGCCGGCTTCCGGTTTGCGCTGTTCGCGTGCACATCGGCAATGCTCAGGAGAATGTTCGTTCCCAATCGTGGCGAAGTGTCTGCTTGAGTGGCGAAGTCACTCTCTGGTGCCGTCGAGAAAGTAGGGCACCACTTCGCCCGAATACTTGAACGTCATAAGGTTGCCGCGCCGATCCCTGGCCTTGCCGACGGGCAATCGCACCCAGCCTTCGCTGACGCAATACTCCTCGACGTTGGTTTTTTCCTCTCCGTTGAAGCGGACCCCAACCCCACGCGCGAGAATCTCGGCATGGTGGAACGGACTGCGGGGATTGGTGGCAAGCCGGTCGGGTGGCGCGTCCGTGGTCATGTGCAGGTCTTCGTTGGGGCAGGGCACAAGGCATGCCCGCTAAATTTGTTCAACTCGAATGGCAATGGCGTCGTGGATAGTCAGGGGCTCGCTGGCGACTGCCAGCGAAGTCGTGATGCGGAGTATCGCCACGACATGTTCGCCGAGACGATGTTACCCCGATGCGCCGCCATCGGAAGCACTTGGCTGGCCCGATGCCGGACTCGTTGGCCCCGAACGCTTCGCGCGCAGCGTCCTCAACCATGCTTCATGGAGGAATGATCGACCGGTCTGGCTTCGAGCGTCGGCGCCGCACCCGGTGGCGCGCCGCGGCGCACCGGAGATCCAAAGTCGGGCTCCGAACTCACGCGGTGCGCAACGGTCCCCTTGGGGCTCGGATACCAGCCCGGATCGTTGTAGTCGCCGCGGGCAAGGTCGTTGCGTACTTTGACCACGGTGAACATGCCGCCCATCTCGAGCGGCCCATGCGGCCCAGTGCCCGTCATCATGGGGAGCGTGTTCTCGGGGCCCTGCATGTGCCCGGAGTCGGTGTGTTCCTGGTGCTCGGCCATTCCGCCTTCGCCCATGGCCATGTAGCCCGGCAGCATCTGGCGGATCTCGGCTTCCACCCCGGATTGATCGACGCCGAGCGTATTGGGTACCTCGTGCCCCATCGCGTTCATGGTGTGGTGCGACATGTGGCAATGAAACGCCCAGTCGCCCGGCACCGCGACGAATTCCAGATCGCGGGTCTGGCCGACGCCGACGATCTCGGTGACTTCCGGTCGCCACAGCGATCGTGGCCAGCGTCCACCGTCGCCGCCGGTCACCAGGAATTGCGGGCCATGCATGTGGATGGGGTGATTCCACATGGAGAGATTGCCAACGCGGATGCGCACGCGCTCGCCGCTGCGCGCGACCATCGCTTCAATCGCGGGGAACACCTTGCTGTTCATGGTCCACAGATCGAAATCCTGCATCACCGCAGGATCGGGACGATAAGTGCCGGGATGTAATGCCCAGTTGTGCAGCAACACCACGTAATCGCGGTCGATCGTCTCGGGCTCGCCGTCCTTTGGATGGATCACGAACATGCCCATCATGCCGACTGCCATCTGCACCATCTCGTCTGCGTGCGGGTGATACATGTGGGTGCCGTGTTGGCGCAGCGTGTATTCGTACACGTACGTCTCGCCGGGCTTGATGTGCGGTTGCGACAGGCCACCCACGCCGTCCATTCCACTCGGCAACAAGATGCCGTGCCAGTGGACGCTCGTGTGCTCCGGCAGTCGGTTGGTGACATAGATGCGGATGCGATCGCCTTCGACCGCCTCGATGGTGGGGCCCGGCGTGGTCCCGTTGTAACCCCAGCATTTCGCGCGGCAACCGGGCGCGAATTCGTGCTCGATCTCCTCCGCGACAAGGTGAAACTCCTTGACGCCGTCGACCATGCGATGCGGCAACGTCCAGCCGTTGAGGGTACGCACCGCTTTGTAGCGCCGGTCGCGCGCCACCGCCGGCGCGCTTGCAGCCGTTGTTGTTCGGGCGGGCGCAGGCGGTTGCGCCGCCGGTGGCATGACGTGTCCGCTGTGATCCTGGGCCGACACGCGTCGCGACAACAAGGCAAGCGGCGCCAGGGCGCCCACGCCGAACCAGCGAAACCAGTGGCGTCGGGAAATGGTCATGGCTGGTCTCCGTGCTTGTTGCACAACA
>JBKJSW010000015.1:0-10348 GCA_046595765.1 Ahniellaceae bacterium | reverse complement strand
TCGACATCGCCAGCACGCCAAGGGCGACGTACACCCAGGTGAGATTGGGCAGCGCCGCGACCAGCGCGGCGAACAGCCAGAACCAGAGGGGACTGAGCACCCAGGTGCCATACAGCGCGGGCCCTGCGGCGGGAAACTCGCCGTCCAGCAGGATCCGCGTCGCCGCGACCACGTCGCGCGCGGTGTCGGCAATGACAGTGCTGTCGCGATAGTTCCAGGCGGACAGGATCCAGACCGCGAACAAGCTGGCGTAGCCGAGCGCGGCGATGATCCGCGTGAACCGGTCTGCGGCCGCTGGGCTGGGTGTGACGCTGCTCAAGGGAACTCCGTCCGGCGCGCTCGACGTCGGCGTCGGGAAGCCAAGAGCCTACCGAGGTCCCGCCATGCTGCAAGTCCGTTGATGCGTCGAGCCGAAAAGGCGAGCGGTAACGCACTCGGCCCGACGCGCGGGCCGCCGTAGGGCGGGCACTGCCCGCCGCTGCACGCTTCGATCCTGGAGAGTCGACGCAAGGCCTCGGCCATGCGCGTCGATGTGGATTTCGACATTGAGGTGCGGCGGGCAATGCCCGCCCTACCACAGCAGGTATTGCGTGGAACGCAGGCATCGCGCGGTCGAAGCAGCAGGTATCGCGTGGAACGCAGGCACCGCGTGGTCGGGGCGGGCGAGCCGAGCGCAGGCTCGCACTGCAACGGACTGCTGGCAAGGCGACTGTGGCGCGTGCGCGACGGCGCTAGGTGCTGCGGCGCGCCCCGTTTGCGGGGCCAGCGTGCGCCGCCATGGCAACTATTCCTCACGCGTGACGCGCAGGACTTCCTCGACTGAAGTAACGCCGGCGACGCAACGCGCCCAGCCGTCGCTGGCGAGCGACGGCGTGTGCGGCCGCACCTGCGCTTCGAGCGCGGCTTCGCTGGCACCCGCGTGAATCAGCGCGCGCACGGGCTCGTCGATAGCCACGAGCTCGTAGATACCGGTGCGGCCGCGGTAGCCGGCGTTCTTGCCGACGAGATCGCCGCGCGGCCGGTACAGCGTCACCTGTTCGCGCGGATCGCGTCCGAACGCCGCCAGCTCGGTCGCCGTCGCCGGGTAGGCCTCGCGTGTCGCCGGATCGAGCACGCGCACCAGGCGTTGCGACAACACGCCGATCAGCGACGACGCGAGCAGGAACGGCTCGACGCCCATGTCGCGCAGGCGCGTCATCGCGCCGATCGCGGAATTGGTGTGCAGCGTCGACATCACGAGATGTCCGGTGAGCGAGGCCTGTACCGCGATCTGCGCGGTCTCGAGGTCGCGGATTTCGCCGACCATCACCACGTCCGGATCCTGCCGCAGGATCGCGCGCAGGCCGCGCGCGAACGTCATGTCGACGCGCGTGTTGACCTGCGTCTGGCCGACGCCGTCGAGGTGGTACTCGATTGGATCCTCGACGGTCAGGATGTTGCGCGTCGCATCGTTGAGGCGCGCGAGCGCCGCGTACAACGTCGTGGTCTTGCCGGAACCGGTCGGACCGGTGACCAGGATGATGCCGTGCGGCCGGTGGATCAGTTCGTCGAGGCGCGCGTGCATCGCAGCACCCATGCCGAGCTTCTCGAGGTCGAGGCGCCCGGCCTGCTTGTCGAGCAGTCGCAGCACCACGCGTTCACCGTGGCCCGCGGGAATCGTCGACACACGCACGTCGACTGGGCGTCCGGCGATGCGCAGGCCGATGCGCCCGTCCTGCGGCAGCCGCTTCTCGGCGATGTCGAGCTTGGCCATTACCTTGATGCGCGACACCACCGGCGCCGCGATCGAACGGGGCGGCGCCAGCACTTCGCGCAACACGCCGTCGATGCGGAAGCGCACGACGAGGCGGTTCTCATACGGTTCGATGTGGATGTCCGACGCGTTTTCCTTGACCGCCTCGGTGAGCAGCGCATTGATCAGCCGGATGACGAGCGCATCGTCGTCGGACTCCATGAGGTCCTGCGGTTCCGGCAGTTCGTCGGCGAGTGCGCGCAGGTCGATTCCGGAATCAATGCTGTCGGCGAGATCCCGTGCGTCGGTGCCGCCCTGCTCATAGAGATCGCGCAGCAGCCGTTCGTACGCGATCGCGTCGAAACGCTCGATTTCCGGCGACACGCCGAGATAACGCTGGAGCTCGGCATACGTTGCAAGCGTGGCGTGGGGCGCCAGCGCGATCGTGGGCACGCCGTCGCGCCACTCGATCAGCGTGCCGCCCTGCCGCTTGGCGAAAGCGAAACCAGGACGCGCCGGGCGTGCACCGACGCTGCCCGGTTCGGCGCTCATCGTGACGGTGCGACCGGTGCCGTGGTCGGCGTGATCGTGAGCCGGCCCTGCGCCACGCGCGTACCGTCGGCGGCCGGTTCGATCGCGGCACCATCCGGGACGCGCACCGCCTCCGGCGGCGGCAACGGTGGCTGCGTCAAAGGCGGCAGGATCGGATTCTCGCGGCCATCGCGGCCATCGGCCTCGCGGCGACGCAGTTGCTCGGTGCGGATGTAGTTGTATTTGTCGCTCGACACGGCCTGTTCGAGATAGGCGTCGCGGAGGATGGTGGGCTTGAGGAACACCATGAGGTTGCGGCGCAGGCGCGTCGAGTTGCGATAGCGGAACAGGTTGCCCAACACCGGGATGTCGCCGAGCGCCGGCACCTTGGTCACGCTGTTGCGGACCTCGTCGGAGATGAGTCCGCCCAGCACCAGCATCACGCCGTCCGGCACCAGCACGCTGGTGGTGATCTCGCGGTTGTTGGTGATGAGGTCGACCGCGTTCACCGACGAAGGCGCGAGCGAGGACACTTCCTGCAGGATGTCCAGTCGAACACTGTCGCCTTCATTGATATGCGGCGTGACCTTGAGCTTGAGGCCCACGTCCTCGCGCTCGATGGTCTGGAACGGATTGGTGGGCTGGTTGGCGCCGCCGTTGGTCGAGGTATTCGTGTACTGGCCAGTCAGGAACGGCACCTTCTGGCCGACCTTGATCTCGGCCTCGTGGTGGTCGAGAGTGACGAGGCTCGGCGTGGACAGAATGTTGCTGCGGCCATCGCTGGCGAGCGCCGACACGAGCGCGCCAATGTCGAGGATCGGGGTGTCGCTGCCGGGCAGGGTGATGGTGCCGCGCACATAGCCGAGATTGAGGCCCGTACCCAGCGACAACGGATTGATCGCGGCGCCGAGGATGCTGCCGACACCGCCGGCACGCGGGAAGTTGGTACCGCCGACCACGCCCGAACCGAGCGTGCCGTCCGCTTGCACGTTGATGTCGGTCGCCTGCCACTGCACGCCGAACTCGCGCGTGCGGTCGTCGGTGAGTTCCGCGATCACGCCCTCGATCAGCACCTGGGCGCGACGCACGTCAAGCTGCCGCACCACCGCGACCAGGGCGCGATACACGCCCGGATCGGCGGTGATGACGATGGCGTTGGTCTCGTCGTGCGCCTGCACGGTCGCCTTGCGGGTTGCGTCCTTCGCACCGGAGTCGCCGGCGAGCGTTGCGGCGGTCGCCTCCAGGATCGGCACCAGGTCCTTCGCGGTGGCGTTGCGCAAGTACACGACCTGCGTGCTCTCGCCGGATTCGAGCGGCGTGTCGAGGTGGCTCACCAGCGCGCGCGTGCGCAGGCGCGCGGCGCGGTCGCCGGATACCAGAAGTGAATTGGTACGTGTATCGGCCAACACCTTGGCCGTGGTCGGGCCGGTGCCGAGCGCGTTGGCCTTGCCCTCGTCCAGAAGCGCGATGGTGCGCGCGAGTTCCGACGCGTTGGCGTGGTTGAGCGCGATCACCTCGACCGACGCATCGGACGCCTGGTCGATGCGCCGGATGATGCTTTCGATGCGCGCCAGGTTGCCGGCGCGATCGGTGATGAGCAACGAGTTGCTGCCCTGGTGCACGCTGACCTGCCCGCTCTGCGGCACCAGCTGCGTCAGTATCGGCACCAGCTCCTGCGCCGACACGTAGCGCAGCGGAATGAGCTTGGTGATGAGCGTGTCGGGCCCGCTGATCACCGGCGACGCGCTGCCGTCCTGCTTGGCGAGCGCCTCCGGCACGATCTTGATCATGTTGCCCGCGGCAACGGTGGCGAAACCGTGCACGCGCAGCACCGACTCGAAAACCTGGTAGATCTCGTCAGCGTCCATCGGCCGCGCCGAGATCACGTTGACCTTGCCCTCGACGCGAGGATCCACGATGAACGCACGCCCGGTGATGTCCGACACCGCGGCGATGAACTCGCGGATGTCGGCGTCCTTGAAATTGAGTGTCTGCCCGGTACCGCTGGCCGCCGCGACATTGGCCGCCGGCACTGCAACCGCTGTCGGCACGAACACGGGCATGGGCGCTGCGGGCGCCTGCGCAAATGCCAGCACCGGCCAGACCAGGGTCAACGCGCTGGCCGCGCCCAACAACCGCCTCACGAATTTGGTCACGATCAGGAAACCCCGAAGCTGGTTGCGATGGACGCCACGCCTAGACCGCCGAGATTACCGCACGTTCGCAACTTCCCTCATTCGGAAGGAGCGTTATGCGCCCGACGGCGCACGGGCCCGCGCTCAGGGCTCCGGTAAAAAACCTTCGACCCGGCACAGACACCCGTCTGACCCCCGACGCGAAGTGGAACGGTCGCCTCCCGGCCGGGAAGCGCACGAGAAACTCGATCGCTCCCCGCACGCTTACCGCAGCACCACCGACAGCGTCTGCTGCTGGCCACCGCGCTTGACGGTGATGTTCGCGTTCTGCGCGGTGCCCAACGCCTGCATGACCTCGATCCCGCGCAGCGGGTTGTCGAGCACGATGCCGTTGACCGACGTCACTTCGTCGCCGGCTTGCAAACCGAGTTTTTCGAGCAACGCGGCGTTGCTGCTGACCACGCGCACGCCCGTCTGCTTGCCGTCGGCGACCACCGGTTCCAGCCGCACGTCGCGCATGAGGGTCTCGGGATCGACGCCGAGTCCACTCGCCGCCGCACCGAAGGTCGCCGTAGCCATCGGTGCCATGAGCGGCATCGCACTGCCAGCGCCCGCCAGCAGATTGCCCGGCGTCGCGTTGTTGGCTGGGCTCGTACCGGGCAGCGTCGAGGCCGACACGCCGGGCGTGGCATTGCCATAAGCCGCGGCGCCGGCGCCAGCGCCCAGCCGCGGCAGGCGCAGCGTCTCGAGCGTGCCGCCGTTGGAAATCACCACCCGATCCGCATAGACACCGGCCAGTTCCAGGTTGCCGGGCAGCGTGGCGCCGACGGCGTAGTGCCCCTCCTTCTGGTCGGGGCCGGCGATGATCGCGCGGCCGGCACGCGGATCCTGCGCTGCGAATACGCCGCGCAGCACCAGTTGCGATCCGGAATCGGGCGCGTTGTCGGCCAGCGAGCGCGGGTCCACGGGGGCGACCGACGTGCCGAACACATGCAGCCGCGACAGTCGATCCACGGGCACAGCCACGGTCGGTTGCGCCGCGCCCGTCGCGACCATGGGCGCGGCGTCGTCGCTCCAGCGCAGCAACAGGTATAGCCATTGCACCAGCAGGAACAGGCAAGCCGCGGCGGCGAGCGCAATGACCGCCAGTGCCAGCGGCCGCGCGCGCGCGTCGTGCAGTAGCCAGTCGCGGAAATCGAGGGTCATGTGGGGCAGGTTCGGCGATTCACGCGGCAAGCCTACCAAGCCGCGCGTATGGCCACGCTGTCCGGAAAGCCGCAGCCTTGCCTGCAGGCGCGGTTCGCGGCTGGCGGGGTCGACTGTGCTCGCGGCCGCCGGTCCGGCCGCTGGTTCGCGACTGCGGTCGCAAAGGCACCGTCAGGCGGGGTGCGTCACGGCTTCTTGCCGATGCCGAGTCCGCGGGCGAGCAGGCCGAGACCACGCTTGAGCGTGCCCAGGATGCCCGGGCTTGAAGGTTCCGACGGGCGCGATGACTTGCCGCGCGAGGTCGAGGATCGCGACGCCGAGGTGCGAGGGGAGCCCGTCTCGTTGCTGCTGCGCTTGTCGTTGTGACTACGAGCAGCGCTCGTAGCGCGCGCGTTGCTCGCACCGACTGCCGCGTCGACCGGCGTTGCACCATCACGGGCCCGATTGCGGCCGCGGCCGCCCCGGCGCCGACGTTTCTTGGCGCCTTCCGCGGCATCAGCTGACGCGGGATCCGTGGCAAGCGCAGCGCGTCCCGTCTCGGTTGCGCCCGGTTCCGCGTTCGCGATGTCCTGCGGCGCACGCCGCGGCGCGCGCGTGCGTGGCGCGGCGGGCGCGGCATCAGCATTCGGCGCGGGCGACACAGACGCGTCCGGTTCGGGGTGATCGCTGCGCGTGTGCGTGCGATTACCACTTGAGGCGGATCCGCTACGCGAGCGCGGCGGGGCGCCCGAGCGCGAACGCGAGCCACTGCCTGCACTCCCCGTGCCGGCGCGCAGCGCCTGCTTCTCGCGGATGTGGCGCGGCAGCACGTCGTCCGGATCGTCGGACGCCGACATCTTCTCGGAGGAGTCGAGCGGCTTGCGCTCGACTGGCGCGAGGATCGTGGGATCGACCGTGCCGACGGGTAATTTCTGGCCGATGAAATCCTCGATCGCCGGCAGCGAAAACGCGTAGCGTTCGCAGGCAAAGCTGATCGCGTCGCCCTCCGCACCGAGGCGCGCGGTGCGGCCGATGCGGTGCACGTAATCCTCCGCGTCCTGCGGCAGGTCGAAATTGAACACGTGCGAGACCTCGTCGATGTGCAGGCCGCGCGCGGCCACGTCGGTCGCCACCAGCACCTGCACCTCGCCCTTCTGGAACTTCGCGAGCAGCCGCTCGCGTTTTTTCTGTGGCACGTCGCCGGACAGCAGCGCCACGCGGAAATGCTTGCGCTCGAGCGCATTGGCGATCTTCTCCGCCCAGATCTTGGTGTTGACGAACACCATGGTGCGGCTGGCGTCCATGTGGTTGAGCAGGCCGATCAGCAGCGAGATCTTCTCGTCGTTGGCAGGGAAGTACACGATCTGGCGCACGCGGTCGGCGGTAACGAACTCGGTCTCGACCGTGATCTTCTCGGGCTCGTTCATGTGCTCGTACGCGAGCTCGAGCACGCGATGCGAAAGCGTGGCCGAGAACAGCAGCGTTTGCCGTTCGGTGCGGATCGGCATGCGCCGCAGCAGGAAACGGATGTCCTTGATGAAGCCGAGGTCGAACATGCGGTCGGCCTCGTCCAGCACGCAGACCTCGCAGGCGTGCAGTGAAACGACCTTGTGCTGCTTGACGTAGTCGATGAGGCGGCCCGGCGTCGCGATGATGACATCGACGCCCTGCTGCAGCAGCTCGCGCTGCTTGTCGTAGTCGCCGCCGCCGTACACCAGCGCGAAGCGGATGCCGGTGGCGGAACCGAACTTGAGCGCATCCTTGTGGATCTGAATGGCGAGTTCGCGCGTCGGCGCGAGGATCAACGCACGCGGGTCCTCCGGCTTGCGCTCGGCCAGCGCCGGCTTCGTCAGCAGGCGGTTCATGAGCGCGACCAGGAAGGCCAGCGTCTTGCCGGTACCCGTCTGCGCCTGGCCGGCAACATCGCGGCCAGCGAGGGCGAGCGGCAGGGTCAACTCCTGGATCGGCGTGGCGAACTCGAAGCCGGCGTCGCGCAGGCCCGAAGCCAGCAACGGATGCAGGTCGAGTGTGTCGAACCGTAGCTCGGTGAGGGGTTTGGAATCGGTGGGTGTGACAGGGATTGCGGCGAGAGTCATGCGGATCCGAGGTGGGGGTGGGCTGTGCCGGCGCATGACGCGCCGCGACGGCCCGGGAGTGAACGCGCGTCAACGCGCGGCTTGAATCGGCTCGGGGGGGTCACCACAATCGAGGGAACGCCCGAGCCTTGTCGAAGCTGCGGGCGACGTCGCGAACAGGCGCGCTGGCCCGGAGCCAAGGCGTACGATTGTAGCGCAGCCCGCCCACCCCCTATCCAGGAGCACCCCATGAGCGACCTCATCACCCACGTCGGCGACCACGATTTCGATGCCGAGGTGCTCAATTCGGCCGAGCCGGTGCTGGTGGATTTCTGGGCCGAGTGGTGTGGTCCCTGCAAGATGATCGCGCCGATGCTGGACGAGGTCGCGCAGACCTACGCCGGCCGTCTCAAGGTCATGAAGGTCAACATCGACCAGCACCAGAAGACCCCGCGCAACTACAACGTGCGCGGCATTCCCACGCTCATGATCTTCAAGAACGGCAAGGTCGAGGCGACGCAGATCGGCGCCATGAACCGTACCCAGCTCACCCAGCTGATCGATCGCACCATCTAGCCGAAGCACTGGCCGTTGTAGAGCCGGACTATGTCCGGCTGCTGTTCGACGCCGCGTCACGCAAGCGCAGCGGCGCATAGCGCCGCTCTACAAGAGCGGGGGTCCTCAAGGCGCATGGTTGCCGCGTAAGCCCCGGCGGTGTAAGGTTTCACCGTCCCCCGGAGCGCACGGAACCTGTGCGCCCGCTCGCGGACCCTGAAAGCAAATCTCCCCCGATCTTCCCAGATCTCCCATGCGCTAGATGCGCGAGGCATACGTGCTCGAAAACCCCGATCCGTCCGGTGATGACACCGGCGAAGCTCCGAACCCGCGGCGCGCCCGCGATCAATCCCAGGCCGATCAGAACGGCGCGGACCACGCCGCCGACTCCGGCTCCTCCGGCCAGGATGGTGGTGGCGACGGTGGCGACGGTGGCGGTGAGGGCGGCGAAGGCCGCGGCCGACGCGACCGCCGTAGTCGCTTCCGCGACCGCAAGCGGGGTAGCGGAGGCGGCGGACCCAACGCCGAACGCGTCGAACGCCCCGAGCGCGGCAATCGCGCCGAGGAAGACCACGATGACCCGGACCGCGCCGAGCGCAATGAACCGCGCCGTGAACTCCCGCCGCTCCCGCCCAACGCACCGACCTCGCTGACCGCGCTCAAGCGCATGACCGCGACGCAACTCGTCGCGCTGGCCGACGAGATCGGCATGGGCGAAGTGGTGGCGCGTGCGCGCAAGCAGGACGTCATCTTCAATCTGCTCAAGGTGCTCTGCCGTACGCAGGAAGGCATCGACGGCGAAGGCGTCCTCGAAATTCTCCAGGATGGATTCGGTTTCCTGCGCGCCGCCGAGGAGAGTTATCTCGCGGGGCCCGACGACATCTACGTGTCGCCGTCGCAGATCCGCCGCTTCAACCTCCGCACCGGCGATTACATCACCGGCAAGATCCGTCAGCCCAAGGACGGCGAGCGCTACTTCGCGCTGCTCAAGGTCGACGAGATCAACGGCGAGCCGCCGGAAGCCTCCAAGAACAAGGTACTGTTCGAGAACCTGACCGCATTGTTCCCGCGCGAGGTGTTCCATCTCGAGCGCGGCAATGGCTCGAGTGAAGACATCACCGGCCGCATCCTCGACCTCGTCTCGCCGATCGGCAAGGGTCAGCGCGGTCTGATCGTGTCGCCGCCGAAAGCCGGCAAGACCATGATGCTGCAAAACGTCGCGCAGGCGATCATGCACAACCATCCGGATGCGCACCTGATCATCCTGCTGATCGACGAGCGCCCGGAAGAAGTCACCGAGATGCAGCGCAGCGTGCGCGGCGAAGTCATCTCCTCGACCTTCGACGAACCCGCGGTGCGCCATGTGCAGGTCGCCGAAATGGTGATCGAGCGGGCCAAACGCCTGGTCGAACACAAGCGCGACGTCATCATCCTGCTCGACTCGATCACGCGCCTCGCGCGTGCCTACAACACCGTGGTGCCGTCCTCCGGCAAGGTGTTGACCGGCGGCGTCGACGCCAACGCATTGCAGCGTCCGAAGCGGTTCTTCGGTGCCGCGCGCAAGGCCGAGGAGGGCGGTTCGCTGACCATCATCGCCACCGCGCTGGTCGAGACCGGCTCGAAGATGGACGAGGTGATCTACGAGGAGTTCAAGGGCACTGGCAACATGGAAGTGCACATGGACCGTCGTATCGCCGAGAAGCGCGTGTACCCGGCGATCAACATCAACCGCTCCGGCACCCGGCGCGAAGAACTGCTGATCGACGCCGAGCGCCTGCAGCGCATCTGGATCCTGCGCAAGCTGCTGCATCCGATGGATGAGTTGTCGGCGATGGAATTCATGCTCGACAAGATGAAGACCACCAAGTCCAACGACGAGTTCTTCCAGGCGATGAAGCGCTGACGCAATAGCGTGCGCTCGCTCCGCGAGCAACCGCCGTGGCGCTTATGTGGAGCCGAGCTTGCTCGGCTGCACAGCTCGAATTGTTCCTGGCGTAAGGACCACGACGCGCTGTCCCTCGACGCCGCGCTCCGGCTTCGGTAGAGCCGAGTTTGCTCGGCTGCACAGCTCGAATTCCTCCTGGCGTAAGGACCACGACGCGCTGTCCCTCGACGCCGCGCTCCGGCTTCGGTAG
>JBKJSW010000001.1:0-13397 GCA_046595765.1 Ahniellaceae bacterium | reverse complement strand
GCTTCCATCTGAGCACGATGCCTGCAGCTGCTGCCACGCCGCGTTTTGCTGCTGTCGAATCCGCCTCGCTCGCACACAAATCCCTGCCGCCCCTGCGTCTGGGCTGGCACGCGAGATGCGCGGCCCTGCGGGCGCGGCTATTCTCAAAAGACGCGCGCAGCAGTCCGCATCAAAGGAACGACACTTTGAGCAAACCGAAGTCGACCGCTTCCGACGCTGAAAACGACGCTTGCCTGGCGGGCAATCCGGCGGGCGCGGTTTCGCCGATCGAACGCAACTTCGAGGAATTGATCGACCGCCACCTCGAGGAGATGGGCCACGTAACGCCCGTGGCTATCGCAGGCAAGGCGGCAGCGGAGCGACACGGTAGTCGCGGCGGAATCGACGCTTCCCGCCGAACGCGAATCCATATCTCCATCTTTGAGCGCATGCGCCGCACGGTCCGTCCCTCGCCGCCCCTGCTCCGACTGCTGATCGGCGCTTCGCTCTCGCTGGTGATCTGGCTTTCCGTCCTCGCGTACGCCATCGGTGTAGATCCTACAAAACCCTTTGTCGAGCTGGCGCACATCCGCATGGAGAACGCCCTGGCGCTGGCCTGCGTGTTTTGGCTCGGAACGTCGGCACTGCTGATGCGCGCCGCCTGGCAAATCTGGCAGGGCACCCGGCGCTATCGCGAGTTCCCGCCCTGGAAACCAGCATTGCTGCTGCCCCCGTCCATCATCAGGGGCATCGATGCGGAGCACAGCGGCAGGCTGTGCCTGCGATTGGGCTTTGGGCTGATGCTTGTCTCCGTCGCCGTCGTCGCCGTCACGATCTCGAGGATCGTCTGGTGAGGGCCTGCATGGCGTACATGGGCAGCGGCAACGACCCCGTCGCGGGGCAACGGCAAGTTGCCGGCTAGAGTTCCTGCGATCGGTTGGCGAAGAACGTGGCGAGCACCTGCCGCGTATCTTCGCTCTGCAAGGCGAGATCGAGAGTTGCCTGCACCACTCCGGCGCGATTGCCGCAATCGTGGCGATGCCCTTCGAACCGGTAGGCGTAGACGGGTAACCGTTCCATAAGGGTGGCAATCGCGTCGGTGAGCTGAATCTCGCCTCCGACGCCGGGTCGAGTCTTCGCGAGCAGGTCAAAGATCCCCGGATGGAACAGGTAACGCCCGACGATGGCGAGGTCGCTGGGAGCGTCTTCCACGGCGGGTTTCTCCACTACGCGGCGCATCCGCGCAGCGCGGTCGTCGGTCGCTTCGATGTCGACGATGCCGTAACGCGACACCTGGTCGCGCGGCACCTGTTCGACGGCGACGAGTGCGGCGGGCTCGAGTCGTTGGGCTGCCGCCGCCATTTGCGCGAGAACCGGCTGCCCGCGCGACAGCAGCAGGTCGTCGGGCAGCAGCACAGCGAACGGTTCGTTGCCAATCGCGGGCTGCGCGCACAGCACGGCATGCCCGAGGCCGAGAGGTTCGCGCTGCGTCACGAAGACGCAACGCACGTGCGCCGGCAGGATGTTGTGGATGACGTCGAGCAGTTGCTGCTTGCCTGCTTCCGCAAGCGTGTATTCGAGTTCGTACGACCGATCGAAATAATCGGCGATCGCGTGCTTGTAGCGATTGGTCACGAATACCAGCGTGTCGCAGCCGGCCTCCACTGCCTCGTCCACGGCGAACTGGATGAGCGGCTTGTCAATGATCGGCAGCATCTCCTTGGCCAGCACCTTGGTCGCCGGCAACAACCTCGTGCCGAGACCGGCTACCGGGAATACCGCTTTGCGCACACGCATCGAATCTTTCCTTGCAGGGATGTCCGGCAGCAAGCCGGCGCGAACGGGATTTGCGAAAGCGGACTCCGGGAGGGTCAGGCAGCGCCCTCGCCCGCCAGGCGCAGGACTGCTCGCTGCGGATCCAACGTAAGCTCGGGCACCCACTCACTCAACATCGACGCCAGCGCGATTTCGTCGTAGGCGCGCACCGCGGACTCCATCCTGCGCAGCATTCCGGTAAGGCGATTCCAGTCCAGGGTACGCGGACCGGCGAGCAGAATCTTGGGGTGGGCAGTCGCGGCGTAGGCCTCCTGTTCGTGAAACAACTCCTCGAACAATTTCTCGCCGGCACGCAGTCCCGTGTACACGATCTCGATATCGCGACCCGGCGACTTGTTTGCGAGCCGTATCATCTGCTCAGCCAGGTAACTGATCGACACCGGCTCACCCATGTCGAGCGCATACACCTCCCCTCTCGAACCGAGCATGGCGGCCTGCAGGATGAGCTGGCACGCCTCGGGAATCGTCATGAAGTAGCGCGTGATCTCCGGGTGGGTGACGGTGACGGGGCCGCCCTGGCGGATCTGCTCGCGGAACAGCGGCACGACACTGCCGGCCGAGTCGAGCACATTGCCGAAGCGCACCGTGATGAAGCGCGTGCCGGAACGTTCGGCAAGGCTCTGGCAGACGATTTCCGCGGCGCGCTTGGTCGCTCCCATGACATTGGCCGGGTTCACCGCCTTGTCGGTCGAAATCAGCACGAAGCTCTCGACGGCGGCCTGGTCGCACGCGAGAGCGAGCGTCGCGGTCGCAAGGAGGTTGTTGCGCACCGCCTCGCGTATCTGCCCTTCGAGCATCGGCACGTGCTTGAAGGCGGCCGCGTGGAACACCGCGTGCGGCCGATGCCGCCGCAGCAATTGCGCGCATGTCGCGGGGTCCCCGCAGTCGCCCAGGTGCGAGTGCAGCAGCAGGTCGGGGAATTCGCGTCGTAGTTCCTGCTCGATCTGGTACAGATTGAATTCCGCCAGTTCGAGCACGATGAGCGAAGCGACGCCAAGGCGCGCCAGCTGGCGACAGAGCTCCGCGCCAATCGAGCCGCCGCCTCCGGTCACCAGTACGCGGCGACCTGCGACTCCGGCCCGGATCGCCGTCCAGTCGAGTGAGACCTGCTGCCGCCCGAGCAAATCCTCGATCGCGACTTCCTTGAGTTCGTGCAACCCGGAGCGACCGGCGATGACGTCCTCGAGTCGCGGCAGCGTTCGGAAGGGCAGCCCAACCTCCTCGCAGGCTTCGACCACGCGACGCATCTCGTGCGTCGTCGCGCTCGGCATTGCGATCAGCAGCATCTGCGCCGCGACCTGCTCTGCGATACGGCTGAGCGCATCGACGGTGCCAAGCACCGGCAACCCCTGCACGTACGCACCGCGCAAGGCGTTGTTGTCGTCGAGGAATCCCACCGGCAGGAAGTGCGCCTCGCGCTTGAGGTCGCGAACCAGTGCGTCACCTGAGCGACCGGCACCGAGGATCAACACCCGCATCTGTGGCGAGTTGCGAACGGCATCGCCGCGGCTGTCTTTCCAATAACGGTAGAACAGTCGCGGCGCCCCGAGCAACACGGTGAGGGCCAGCGGATACAGGAAGAGAGCCCAGCGTGGCACGTGCTCGAGGCGCGTGTAGAAGAACAACAGAAGGGTAATCGCCAGCGTGCCGATGATCGCGGCGCGCGCGATGTTCCAGAGGTCCGGCAGACTGGCGAACCGCCACAATCCGCGATAGAGCCCCGTCCACCACAACACTGCACCTTGCACGAGCACCACGAGCATGGCGTTGATGCTGACCGGCAATACCACGATCGGCTCGGGCCGTAGATTCCACGGCAGCCAGTTGGCGATGAACCAGGCCAGCCCGACCATTGCCAGATCGTGCAGCACCACCGCCGTACGTGGATGCACGGCCGCCATGGAGCGGCGCATCCTGCTTCTCATCGCGCGCTCCGCGCACGCCGGACCAGGCGACGTTTGGACAGGATCCAGATGACCATGCCGAAAGCATAAACGATTGCCGCGCAATACCAGCCCGCTGTGGTGGCGCGCTGCGCGACCGCGAGCGCCGGCAGCACGATCAACACGTTCCACGCGAGCCAGGTTCGAAACACCCGCGCGTGGCTCCAGCCAGTGCGGATCAGCCACTGGTAGAGATGTTCCCGGTGACGCTTCCAGAAGTGTCGTCCTGCCAGCGCGCGCGAGGCGAGCGTCATGCCTGTGTCAATGAGACACCCCGATACCAGAAGCGCGAGGCCTGGAAGGGTCAGGACCCCGTCGCGCACGGCGAGCGTTCCCAGCGCTGCGATCGCAAGCCCGAGCGTGCCGCTGCCCACATCGCCCAGGAACACGTTCGCACGCGGCAGGTTGTTGGGCAGGAAGCCCACGACAGCTGCCGCCACGGCGACGGCGGCGAGGGCCAGCGGCATGTGGCCAATCCGCAGTGCGAGGCAGGCCACCACGCCCAGTACAAACAAGGCCTGGGTTGCGAGCAGGCCGTCGGCGCCGTCGAAAAAATTATGCAGGTTGATGGAAGCCGCGACCGCGACCGTGATGAATCCACCGGCCAGGACGCTCGATACCAACGACATCTCGGTCCCCGCCCGATAAGCGAACGCGACGCAAGCTCCCGCCAGCAGGTGCACCAGTAGCCTCGGCCACGCCGGCAACCCGCGCTGGTCATCCAGCCAGCCGACGATCGCAACCATCGACAGCGCCATTGCCACCAGTGCGGCGCTCAGTTGCCACTGGTCGATTTGCGCGATGGCAAAATTGGGCGCGAGTCCGATGAGCAGCGCGGCAGCCGCGATGCCGACGCCGCCGCCGCGCGCGACGGGCGCGTGGTGCATGCGGTGCAGGCCCGGTAGGTCGAGCATCCGTCCGCGCGCAGCCAGCGACTGCGCGACCACGACGCCCAGATGACCCATGGCCGCCGCGGCGATCGCGGCCAGCAGCAGCAACATCGAACCGGAAGGCACTAGTCGCCCATCACGCCATGGATCGGCTTGGCGCTACCCCAGGTACGGCAACTCGGGCAATGCCAGTGCAGCTGGCGTGCGCTGAAACCACAGCGCGCGCAGCGATAGTTGCTGCGGTTCTCGATCATGCGCTGGGTGACTTCACCGACGACTTGCAACTGACTCGCGGTCTCGGCGTCACCACGCGCCGCCAGCAACTCGGTCAACAGCAGCAGCCCGCGCACCGACGGACGCTCGCGCAGGGCCACGATGAGGCGGTCGATCGCCGCATCGATGCCGTGCCGATCGCGCAGGAGCCGTACCAGCGCGAGCACTGGCGTGATGCCGCGGTACGATTCGGTGAGCCCCTCCAGGCACTGCTGCTTGCGCTCGGTATCACCGAGCGCGTCCAGGCAGGCGATCAACGGACCCAGCACTTCAGGCACGATCTCCGCGTCGAGCTCGACGGCACGGGCGAAAGCGGCCAGCGCAGCGCCATGCTCGGCGCGACGCTGCGCAAAATCACCGCGCAGCAACCATGCGCGCGTGCACTCCGGATCGGCCGCGAGGGCGGCCTGCAGGTAGCGCGGCGCCAGCGTGGCATCCGCTGCGTTGCGGGTCTGCTCGACCATTTCGCAATTGAGCTGGGCGATCAGCGCACGTTGCGACTCGCCGCTGGCGAGCTCGAGGCCCTCCGCCTGCTCGATGGCCTTGGGCCAGTCGCGCTCCTGCTGGTAGATCGTGAGGAGTTGTCGCAATGCGGCCGGGGTCTGCGCCGAGGCACCCACCAGGTCGGTGAACAGGGTCTCGGCCCGATCAAGCAATCCCGCACGCATGTAGTCCTCGCCCAATGCAACGAGAGCGAGGGTCTTCTGGGCCGGTGGCAGATCCTGTCGCGCGATGAGGTTCTGATGCACGCGAATGGCACGGTCGACTTCGCCGCGACGCCGGAAGAGGCTGCCGAGCGCGAGTTGCGTCTCCACCGTTTCCTGATCGGATTCGGCGATACGCAGGAATACTTCGAGCGCCTTGTCCTGCTGCTCGTTGAGCAGGTAGTTGAGGCCACGGAAGTAATTACTGCGGAGTTCCTTGACCTGGGCACCGTGCAGGCCTGCGTGTTCACGACGCGCGATCCACCAGCCACTGGCGGCTGCAAGCGGCAACAACAGCCAGAACAGGGCGAGATCGAAGGTCATGCGCGGGGAGCCGGAGCCATGCCGTATACGTTTAGCCGAGCGTGCCCGGCGCCACAAGGCCACCGATGATGCTGCGGCGACCTCGTCGACGCGCCACCGCTAGGCGCTAAGCCGTCATCGCGCGGCGATTGACGCGGTCGCGCAATTCCTTGCCCGGCTTGAAATGTGGGACGTGCTTGCCCGGCAAGGACACCGATGCTCCGGTCTTGGGATTGCGACCGATGCGAGCCGGCCTGAAATGCAACGAGAAACTGCCGAAGCCGCGAATCTCGATGCGTTCGCCGCTGGCGAGCGCTCCGCTGACAAGCTCGACAACCTCCTTCACCGCCATCTCGACATCGCCGAACGCGAGATGCGTCTGGCGCAACGCAAGCGCGTGAATCAGATCGGATTTGGTCATGCCGGCGTGTCCATGCAGATCCTCATCCCCGGGTTGAACTTGGGCTGACGCGCAAAAGCTCCGTGACAACGCAAACGCGAGACGACGGGCCGGTCACGGCCCGTCGTCCGCGAACGGCGTTACTCGCCGCGGCTTTCGAGCTGTGCCTTGAGCAGCGCACCGAGCTGCGTCGTACCGCCGGTCGATGCCTGGTTGTAATCCTGCATCACCTCAGCCACGTCAGCTTCGTCCTTGGCGCGGATCGACAGCTGAAGGCTGCGGCCCTTGCGGTCCATGCCGGTGAACTTCGCCTCGACCGTGTCTCCGACTTTGAGATGCTGCGTCGCGTCGTCGACCCGTTCCTTGGCGATGTCGGCCGCACGGATATAGCCCTCGACGCCTTCGCTGACGTCGATGGTCGCGCCCTTGGCGTCGACTTCACGCACGGTGCCGGTGAGGATCGTGCCGCGCGGATTCGCCGCCATGAACTGGCCGAACGGATCCTGCTCCATCTGCTTGACGCCGAGCGAGATGCGCTCGCGCTCCGGATCGACCGCGAGCACCACGGCTTCCAGGTCATCACCCTTCTTGAAATTGCGCACGAGGTCTTCGCCCGTGCCCTGCCACGAGATGTCGGACAGATGGACTAGCCCATCGATGCCGCCGTCGAGCCCGATGAAGATGCCGAAGTCGGTGATCGATTTGATCTGGCCCGACACCTTGTCGCCCTTCTTGTGGATCGCGGCGAACGCTTCCCACGGATTCGAGCGGGTCTGCTTGATGCCGAGCGAGATGCGACGACGCTCTTCATCCACGTCCAGCACCATCACTTCGACATCGTCGCCGACCTGCACGACCTTGGCCGGGTTGACGTTCTTGTTGGTCCAGTCCATTTCCGAGACGTGCACGAGTCCTTCGACGCCCGGCTCTATCTCGACGAAACAGCCGTAATCGGTGACGTTCGAGACCTTGCCCGCCACGCGGGTACCGGTCGGGTAACGACGCGCGATATTGACCCACGGATCCTCGCCGAGCTGCTTGAGGCCGAGCGACACGCGATTGCGCTCGCGGTCGAAGCGCAGCACGCGCACATCGAGTTCGTCGCCGACGTTGACGACTTCCGACGGATGACGCACGCGCTTCCATGCCATATCAGTGATGTGGAGCAGGCCATCGATGCCGCCGAGGTCGACGAACGCGCCGTAATCGGTCAGGTTCTTGACCACGCCCTTGATCACCGAATTCTCGGTCAGGCGGTCGAGCAGCTTCTCGCGCTCCTCACTGAACTCGCTTTCGACCACCGCGCGACGTGAGACCACCACGTTGTTGCGCTTGCGATCGAGCTTTAGGATCTTGAACTCGAGTTCCTTGCCCTCGAGGTACACCGGGTCGCGCACCGGACGCACGTCGACGAGCGAACCCGGAAGGAACGCGCGCACGTCGTGGATGTCGACGGTGAAACCGCCCTTGACCTTGCCCGAGATGCGTCCGGTGATGGTCGACTGCTTCTCGAAGGCTTCTTCGAGGTCGTCCCACACCATGGACCGCAATGCCTTTTCGCGCGACAGCACGGTCTCGGCGAAGCCGTTCTCGAGGGAATCGAGCGCCACCTTGATCTGGTCGCCGACCTTGATGGGCAGCTCGCCGGCTTCGTTTCGGAACTGCTCGATCGGCACAATGCCTTCGGACTTGAGTCCGGCATTGATCACGACGACGTCGGAGCGTATCTCGACGATGGTGCCCAGCACGATGGCGCCCGGCTTGAGCTTGGAAATCGATTCGCTCTGTTCGAACAGTTCAGCAAAACTCTCGGTCATAAATAATCCTGATTGATCGATCGAATGGCGCAGCCTTGCCGCCGCCACTCACCCGTTGTTGCCGCGGAATGCGGCGTTGAGAACCTGCTTGCGCAGGGGCGGTTTCTGGTCGATCCCAGCCCATCCTGGACGGGTTCGACGTTGCCAGTCCGGCACAGCTCCGGACTTGCCTCCGCACGAGGAACGCGTGCGGGATAATCGTGCGACAGGGCCTTCCAGGGCCCTGAGGAATTCTCAACGCATCCTTCAGCGTCCCGGCGTGTGAAACCGTTCCGCCGCCAACGCCAACACCTGCGCCACCACTTCAGCTACTGGAATGACCGTGCTGTCGAGCAGCACCGCATCGGCAGCCGGCTTGAGTGGCGCCACCCGACGCCCCGCATCGCGGGTGTCGCGCGCGTGGATTTCCTCCAAAAGGTCGGCGAGTCTAACCGTCAATCCCTTTTGCTTCAACTGTTTATAGCGCCGTCGCGCGCGTTCCTCGGCACTGGCAGTCAGGAATATCTTGAGCCCGGCATCGGGAAAGATGACGGTGCCCATGTCGCGCCCGTCCGCCACCAGGCCCGGGGGCTTGCGAAAAGCCCGCTGCTTATCCACCAGGGCCGCACGGACGCCGGGAATGGCCGCTATCGCGGACGCCGCCGCGGCGCAGGTTTCAGTGCGCAATTCGGCGCTGGCCTCCAGGCCGTTCACGAAGACCGCAGGATCCTCGAGCCCGCGATCCTCGAACTTGACCTTGGTTTCCGCGGCATAGCGCGTCAGTGCGACGTGGTCGGAAAAGTCTGCATCGGCCCAGCTCGCCGCAAGGCCGACCGCGCGATAGAGCGCCCCGGAATCCAGGAACCGCCACTGCAACGAACGCACCATCAGCCGGCTGGTGGTGCCCTTGCCGGAACCGGAAGGTCCGTCGACCGTAAGCACGGGTGCGATTTTTCCAGTCATGCGGCAAATTCCGGAGGGAGTGTCAGTGTAGTGACGTGGGCGTCATGGCGACGCGCTTAAAAGCTCGACCGTCGCACCGAGCACGCGCAGTTGCGCGGCGAACCCGGGATACGAGGTGGCGACGTTGGCGCAGTCGCGGATGACCACGTCGTCGCCTGCCCGCAAGGCGGCGACCGCGAGGGCCATGGCGCAACGGTGGTCCCCGGCCGCGTCGACGTCGGCGCCGTGCAGCTGCTCGACGCCTCGGATCAGCGCGCCATCCGGGCGCTCCTCGATGTCCGCGCCCATCGCACGCAATGCCTTCGTCATCACCGCGATCCGGTCGGACTCCTTGACCCGGAGTTCACTGGCGCCTTCGACAAGGGTTTCGCCGCGCGCAAGCGCCGCGGCAACGAACAGGATCGGCATCTCGTCGATCATGTCGGGGACTCTGTCGGCTGGAACCTGCAAGCCGAGCAGCGGTGCGGCGCGAACCCGGAACCTTGCTACAGGTTCGATATTTTCGCCGCGCGCTTCGACGTCAAGATCGGCGCCCATGGCCTCAAGTGCACTCAATAGTCCGAGCCTGCGTGGGTTCATGCCGACACCATCGATGTCGAGCGCGGACTTCGGGACCAGCGACGCCGCGACCAGCCAGAATGCCGCGGCGGAAAAATCACCCGGCACGGAGAGGTCGCGTGCACCGAGGCGGCCGCCGCCCTCGAGTCGCGCGAACCCGGGGGCGAACTCGACCGCATGGCCGAAATGACGCAGCAGCAGCTCTGTGTATTCGCGGGTCGGGCGTGTCTCGGTCACGCAAGTCGCCCCGCGCGCAAACAAACCTGCGAGCAGCACGGCCGACTTGATCTGCGCGCTGGCGACGGGCGTGGCGTAGTCGATGCCGACCAGGCGCGTGCCTCCCGCCACGCGCAGTGGCGGCAAGCCACCCGGTTGCGCCACGATCTGCGCTCCCATCGCCACAAGCGGGTCCACGATCCGGTTCATCGGTCGCCGCGAAAGCGATGCGTCGCCCACCAGTTCGCTGTCGAAGGACTGTCCCGCGAGCAATCCCGCCAGCAGGCGCATGGCCGTTCCGGCATTGCCGCAATCAAGCGGCAATGCGCTCGGTTGGAGTCCGTCCAGCCCCACTCCCTCGACCAGTCGAACCCCGGCCATCGGGGAGACGATCCTCACTCCAAGTTGCGAGCAGATCGCGGCGGTCGCGTGGGTGTCGGCGCCCTCCAGGAAATTGTCGATGCGGGTGGTGCCGTCCGCGAGGCTCGCCAGCATCATCGCGCGATGGGATACCGACTTGTCGCCCGGAACCTCGACCTGTCCCCGGAGTGGTCCGCCCGCGCGCACCCGCCAATCAACGCCGGCCTGGCCCGTGCTCACGCGAGCGCGGCCCGCAAGGCGTCCAGCAATCCGGCGATTTCGATGTCGGTTCCCACCGTGACACGCAGGCACTCGGGCAGTCCGTAACCACGCATCGGACGCACCACGACGCCGCGGTTGAGCATCGATTGCTCGATTTCCGCGGCGCGATGTCCGCATCCTTCGAAGTCGATCAGCACGAAGTTTCCATGGGAATCCGGCACCCGCAACCCCAACGCGCGGAGCTCCGCCACCAGTGCGCCTCGCAGATGGAAATTGCGCGAGCGGCAAGCCTCCAGATGTCCAATATCCGCCATAGAAACAATTGCAGCTTGTTGCGCCAGTGCATTGATATTGAAGGTTTCTCTGAGTCTGTCGAGCACCGATACTACTCCGGGCTCGGCGATTGCGTAGCCAACCCGCAAACCCGCGAGCGCGTGGATCTTGCTGAAGGTGCGGGTGACCACAAGGTTCGGGAAGCGTGCACGGATCGAGATCACGCTCGCCGTGGCGGGTGCCGCTGCGTACTCGACGTAGGCTTCGTCAACGACGACGAGCACGCGCGGGGTCACGTGTTCGAGGAACGACTCGAACGCATCGACCCTGAAGGCCGTGCCGGTCGGATTGTTGGGGTTGGCAAAGTACACCAGACGGGTGCGCGGAGTCAGCGCCGCCGCGAACGCGTCGAGGTCGTGTCCTCGAGGCGCCTGCGGGTCATCGCGCGGTCTCGCGGGTGCCACCACCCCGGTCGCCCCGACGCTCGCCGCTGCGATCGCGTACACGGCAAAACCGAATTGGCTGTAAAGCACTTCGTCGCCGGGGGCGGCAAATGCCTGGGCAATCAGCATCAGCAATTCGTGCGAGCCGTTGCCGAGCACCACTCGGCCGATGTCGACTCCGTGGCGGGAGGCCAGCGCTTGCTTGAGCGCATGTCCGTGCGGATCCGGGTATCGCAGCAGATCCTCGGCACTCGTCCCGCGCACCACGGCCACTGCTGCGGCGCTCGGACCAAACGCGCTCTCGTTCGAGGCAAGTTCGATCAATGGGCGCGGAGAGGACTTTTGGCGCAGCGCCACCAGATCGTGGCCGGGATCATAGGCTGCAAGCGCGGCGACGACCGGCGTCGGACTGGGTTCCATGCGCGACTCCGCCGAATTACAGGATAGCGACCGGGTACGAACCCAGTACGCGGACCTGGGTCGCGTGGGCGCCTAGCGCCTTGATCGCGTCGGCGACCGGCGCGTCCTGCACGTGTCCCGATACATCGATAAAAAACGCGTACTGCCAGCGACCCTGATGCGACGGGCGAGATTCGATCCGGTTCATGCTGACGCCGTTCGCCGCGAATGGGCTCAGCAGGTTGAAGAGCGCGCCGGGCTGGTCGGCAACGTGCACCAGCAGCGACGTGCGATCGTTCCCGCAAGGCGGGAAAATCTCCCGGCCCAGCACCAGGAAGCGCGTGGTGTTGTCGGGGCGATCCTCGATAGGTCCGGCGACCGCTTTGAGGCCGTACACGTGCCCCGCGGATTCGCCGGCGATCGCCGCCGCGTCATCGGCATTGCGCGCGCGCCTGGCCGCTTCGGCGTTGCTCGCGAGCGGCGTCAATTCGGCCTGCGGCAGGTTCTGTCGCAGCCAGGCCTTGCACTGCGCCAGCGACTGCGGATGCGAATAGACGCGCTCGATATCCTCGATGCGACCGCTGCGCGACAGCAGGAACTGGTGCACGCGCAGTTCCACCTCGCCGCAGATCTTGAGCCCCGACGTCAGGAACATGTCGAGCGTCGACTGGATCGTGCCCTGCGTGGAGTTCTCCACCGGCACCACCCCGAAGTCGGCATTTCCCGCCTCGACCTCCTGAAACACCTCCTCAATGCTCGACAGCGGCAGCCCGTGCGCCGAATGACCGAAGTGCTTGTGCACGGCCTGCTGCGAAAACGTGCCCTCGGGGCCGAGAAATCCGACCTTGAGCGGCTCCTGCTGCGCGAGGCAGGCCGACATGATCTCGCGGAACAAGCGCACCAGCACTTCGTCCTGCAAAGGGCCATCGTTGCGATCCACTACCATGCGCAGCACTTGCGCTTCGCGCTCTGGCCGGTAGTAATCGATTGCAGCCTTGAGCGGTCCCTTGGCCTTGCCGACCTGCTGCGCCCATTGCGCGCGCTCGGCGATCAGGTTCTGGATGCTGCGGTCGATGCCGTCGATGCGTGCGCGCACGTCCGACAGCTCGGGCTTCGGGTCGGCCGCGGGCGCGGGCTTCGCCGCTGCCTTGGGCTTGACCTTGGGACTGGCCTTTGAACCTCGGCTACCAGATTTGCGCGTGGCCATCACACCATCCGTACGGAAAGAATGCCTTCGATCGACGCGATCTCGCCCAGGATGGCGGCATCGACTTCGCTGTCGGTGTCGACCAGCGTGTACGCGAGTTCGCCGCGCGAGGCATTGTGCATCTGCGCGATATTCACCCCGGCCGCGCCCAACGAGTGGGTGAGCTGGCCGATCATGTTAGGGCGGTTCTGATTGGCAATGCACAACCTCGCGCTGCCTTCGCGAGCCATGCGGGTGTTGGGGAAGTTGACTGCGTTGGCGACGTTGCCGTTTTCCAGAAAGTCGCGCAACTGGTCGGCAACCATCACCGCGCAGTTCTCCTCGGCCTCCTGGGTGGACGCGCCCAGATGCGGCAGACCAATGACGCGTGCGTTGCCCAGCAGCTCGGGTTGCGGGAAGTCGGTGACATAGCGCCCGATGCGCCCGTCTTCCAGCCCCTGCTTGAGCGCCGCCGCATCGACGATACCTTCGCGCGCGAAGTTCAGCAGCACCACACCCTTGCGCGCTACGCCAAGTGAATTGACGCCGAAGATGCCTCGGGTGGCGTCATTGAGCGGCACGTGGAACGTGATGAAGTCCGACGCTGCGTACAGCTCGTTCAAGCTGCCGGCCTTCACCACATCGGACGAGAG
>JBKJSW010000055.1:0-2574 GCA_046595765.1 Ahniellaceae bacterium | reverse complement strand
CATCGACGGCGCTGATCCCATTGCCTGCATGGCGGCACGGCGTTCGCGCCACTCGTCGTAACTCGCGCGATCGGCGGCCACGTCAATGGGGCTCGCGTCCTTGGAGATGAGATCGTTGCGTCGCAGTCCTCGCCCCTCATCGGTTGCGGCTTCCAGCAGCAGCGGATCCCACCACACGACTGAGTAGGCCTGGCCCGCGGCTTCGTCGCCAAGGCGATAGGTGCCCGGGCGCACCGTGCCGTCCACTGGCTGCCCGTCGGCGCGGGCGTCGGCCATGATGGTTTGCTTGCCTTTGAACAACGGTACGCCACGCGCCGGTGCGGGCGACTCCCACTGGTCGCGAGGGGGATAGAGCGCGCGATTCAATGGGCGAATCCACCCCTTGTCATACGGGCCATCGCCGACGGCGGGCAACACCAGGACGTCTTTTGCGCGGGTGGCGGCGACATAAGCGAGTCGCACGCCTTCGGCCTCGTCACGCTTCGCCTCCTGCGTGTTGTGCTCCTGAAGTTCCAGCGGCGACCATCCGCCGATCCGCATCGCGCACAGGTTCTTCTCGGGATCCAGATACCGCGAGGCATCATCCAGGCTCAGCCTGCAAGCGATGTCGGCGAGAACGACCACCGGGAACTCGAGACCTTTGGCTTTGTGAACGGTCATCAGGCGCACGCCGTCGCTGCCCTCTTCGAGGATGGGCGCCTCCGGAGAATCGGCGCGGCCAGACGCATCGTGCAGGGTGTCGACAAAGCCGCGGAACGACAGCCCGCCTTCCGTTTCATAGCGGCGGGCCAAATCCGAGATGTGCATGACGTTGGCCAGCACCTGCTCGCCTCCGCGCCAGAGGATGAAGCCGGCATGTGCGCGCGTGATTGCAATCAGACGGCCGATGGTGTCGGCGACCGGGCGGTGGTTGCGGGCGGCGTGCAACTCGCGAAGCGTCGTCAGAGCCTTGGCGACCGTCGCCAATCGCTCGGGCAGTTCGGCCGGCACGCGGTACGGGTGAAACGCTCGCGCGATCGAGTGATACTCGAGCAGCTCTTCCTCGCCGATTGCGAACAGGGGTCCATGCAGTGCGGCGTAGACGGACAGTTCGTCCTCGGGCCACTCGATCGCGGTCAACGCGGTGCGAATCGCATCGACCTCTTCGCGTTCATGGAACGTCTTGCCGCCCACCAGTAGATGGGGAATGCCACGCGCCTCGAGGGCCTCGACGTACTCGCGGGTGATGTCGTTGCCGAAATGCAGGAAGCGCCTGAACAGCAGGCAGACATCACTGGCAACGATCTTCCGTCGTGAGCCGCCGTCGGCCACGGTCCACGGGCACTCCGGTGACAGCAGCCAACCCAGGAAGGCCGCGACCGCCGGCGGTTGCGACTGGTTCAGCGCGGTCTGCGTCACTTGCGGCGGGCCATACATTTGCCGCCCGTACGGCCGCGGAACTGGAAGCGCCACGATCGCCGGCTGTTCGGGCGTGTCGTCACGATGGCGCAGCAATGGCACGTAGTCGGCCTGCAATGTGGCCTCGTCGCCGTCCATCTCGACGTCGAAGGCCGCATTCACGAAATGTTGAATGGCAGGCACACTGCGGAAGGACGTCTGCAGGGTCACCGCCGTGGCTCCGCTGCTGGTGAGGCTGTCGGCAATGCGGCGATACGCGCCGACATCGGCGCGGCGAAAGCGATAGATCGACTGTTTGGGATCGCCGACGATGAACAAGGCACCGGGTCGGAGCGCACCGCTGTCGTCGCCGGCGAGGCGAAGCAACAGCTCGGCCTGGAGTGAATCCGTGTCCTGGAACTCGTCCACCAGGATCACCCGGAAGCGCTCGCGGAACTCTCGACACACCTCAGGGTTGTCGCACACCAGATCGCGGGCCTTGATCAACAGGTCCAGGAAGTCGAGCGAGCCGGTTTCCTGCTTGCGCGCCTCGTAGCGGCTCAAGCAGTCGCCCATCTCGTCATGCAACAGGGCCGCCAGATCCGCATCGGCCGCATCGCGAAACTCACGCAAGTCCTGCAGCAGCTCTGCGTGCGCGGCCAACACCTGTTCGCGGGAAACGCCAATGGCAAACGCCGCCCCAGTTCCCTTCTTCGGCTGCGCGAAGTCGCGGTGGTCGGCCAGCGCCACCAATGCGGCTTCCCACCCGTCCCAGATCCCCTCCGGCACCATGTCGCCATTGCGGCGTTTCTGGCGCTCAATCTCCTGGCTGGTGACCCCGGCGGCGGCCACCGACGCCGAGAAGCGATCGTCGCGCTTGATCGGCCGCGCGATCAGATCGGCGAAGTCCTTCAACTTTGCGATCAGCCGTTTGATCGATCCCTGGCGGTCGTACGCGGGCCGGCGCCACGGCGCCGAGTAGTCGCGCCACTCGCGAAGGCCGCGCGCAGCAGCTCGCAGGCGCTCAATGGGTCCGTCTTCGGCGTCATCGTCAAACCGCCATTTGACGGGCCGCCGCAACGAACGCCGCACACCCTCTTGCGCGTTCCCCAACTGCTCGTGCAACCACGAGGAGAAGGCTTCTTCGAAGAGCCGCTCCGCCTGCGTGTCGGCCAACACCGTGAATGCCGGGTCGAC
>JBKJSW010000190.1:0-3864 GCA_046595765.1 Ahniellaceae bacterium | reverse complement strand
GCGGGACTGGCCCGCAAGCCGAAACGCCTGCCCTCGAAGTACTTCTACGACGCGCGTGGCTCGCGCCTGTTCGAAGCCATCACGCAGCAGCCCGAGTACTACCTGACCCGCGTGGAGATGGCATTGTTCGAGGCCCGCGCCGGCGCGATCCGCGCCGCGGTGGGACGGCGCGCGCACGTGGTGGAATACGGCAGCGGATCCGGCCGCAAGACCGACCTCCTGCTCGAAGCGCTGGACGATCCGGTCGCCTACACGCCGATCGAGATCTCGCGCACCGCGCTGCTGGAGAGCGTCGCGGCCCTGCGCGAACGCCACGCGGGCATCGAGATGCTGCCCGTGTGCGCGGACTTCATGCAGCCGTTCGAATTGCCGGCAACCTCGCAGCACGCCGAGCGCACGCTGGTGTTCTTCCCGGGCTCCACGCTCGGCAACTTCGAGGCGGCCGAAGCAGTGACGCTGCTGCGGGGCATGGCGCGGGCCATGGGCGGCGAAGGCCTGGCGTTGATCGGCATCGACCTGGTGAAGGATGCCGTCGTCCTCGATGCCGCCTACAACGATGCCGCCGGCGTCACCGCCGACTTCACCCTCAACCTGCTGGCCCGCCTCAACCGCGAAATCGGCAGCGACTTCGACCTCGCAGGTTTCAAGCACCACGCGCAATTCGTCCGCGAGGCGAGCCGCATCGAGACCTATCTGGTCGCCACCCGTGCGCAGAGCGTGCGCGTGGCGGGCCGTGCGTTCCCGTTCGCCGCTGATGAGGCGATGCTGGTCGAGCTCAGCCACAAGTACACCGACGCGGCGTTCGGGGCCCTGGCCGCGAACGCTGGCCTGGAAGTCATGCAGTGCTGGAACGCGCCTGCGGACGCGTTTGGACTGCGCCTGCTGCGGCGCACCCGATTGCCCGCGCCGCCGCGCGCGCCCTCAGCGCGCGCGTTCCTCTAAACTGCGCCGCCCCGGCACACCGCGCGAGCGCCCGTGACTCCTGCCGTTCCCGAAGTCCCTGCCGGCGGTCCGCGCCGCGCCGCGCTGGCCTTCATCTTCGTCACCGTGCTGATCGACATCCTGTCGTTCGGTCTGATCATCCCCGTGTTGCCGCACCTGGTGAAGCAGTTTGTCGGTGGCGCGATCGACTCCGCGGCGTGGTGGGTCGGCGTGTTCGGCACGCTGTTCGCGCTGATCCAGTTCGTGTCCGCGCCGATCCAGGGCACTCTGTCGGACCGCTTCGGCAGGCGACCGGTGATCCTCGTCTCGAGCTTCGGACTCGGGGTCGATTTCATCTTCATGGCACTCGCCACGAGCCTCCCGTGGCTGCTGGTGGGCCGCATCATCTCGGCCATCACCTCGGCGAGTTTCACCACGGCGAACGCCTATCTGGCCGATGTCACCCCGCCGGAGAAGCGTGCGCAGAGTTTCGGACTGCTCGGTGCGGCCTTCGGCGTCGGTTTCATCATCGGCCCGGTGCTGGGCGGCTGGCTCGGCGGCATCGACCTCCGGCTGCCGTTCTGGTTCGCGGCCGGACTCGCGCTGGTCAACTTCTGCTACGGCTGGTTCGTGCTGCCCGAATCGCTGGCGCCGGCGCTGCGTTCGAAGCGCTTCGACTGGAAGCACGCCAATCCGGTCGGCTCCCTGTCGCTGCTGCGGCGCTATCCGCAGGTGTTGCCGTTGGCGCTGGTGATCTTCCTCTTCAACCTCGCCCATTACGTGTACCCGAGCGTGTTCGTGCTGTATGCCGACCATCGCTACGGCTGGGGACCGCAAGCCGTCGGCTGGGTGCTGGCACTGGTCGGCGTGTGCAGCGTGATCGTGCAGGTGGGCCTGATCAAGCCAGTGGTGAAGGCGTTCGGCGAGAAGCGCACCGTCATCGCCGGTTGCCTGGCGGGCATGCTCGGCTTCGCGTGGTACGGCTTGGCGCCCAGCGGCAGGCTGTTCCTGTTCGGCATCCCGGTGATGGCACTGTGGGGACTCGCGAGTCCCGCAGCGCAGGCGCTGATCACGCGCCAGGTCGGGCCGGAGGTGCAGGGCCGGATCCAGGGCGCGTTGATGAGCCTGACCTCGCTTGCCGGCATCATCGGGCCGGCGTTGTTCGCCAGCACGTTTGCGTGGTTCGTCAGCGCACGTGCGCCGCTGCCGTTGCCGGGCGCACCGTTCCTGATCGCCAGCCTGCTGCTGATGGTGGCGCTGGCAGTGGCTGTGGCCACGCAACGCAAGGATCCTGCTGCGGCGCCCGCCGAAAGCTGATCAGGCCTGGCGTCGTCGCGCGTCGTCGTCGAGTGCGTCGCGCAACGAGCGCAACAGGCTGTTGACGGTGACTGGCTTCGACAGCCGGAAGCCGAGATCGGTCGCGCTCGGCACTGGCCGATCGCCCAGCAGCAACACTGGGCAGGACAGGCCGTCCGCGCGCAACGCCTGCAAGGTGCCTTCGGCGCCGAGCATCGATAGTTCGGTATCCAGCACCAGTGCCGCGGGATTGCGCACGCGCCGGATCGTCTGCAACGCGTTGGCGCTGCCCTGCGCCGTGATGGGCAGGTAGCCGCACAGTCCGAGCGCATCGCCGAGCAGCGTCAGCGTCGCCGCTTCGTCGCTGACCAGCAGGATGCGTTCGTCGCGGCCCTGGCAGTTCGGATCGAACGCCAGCGCCGCGTCGCCACTGGCCTCGCACGGGAGGTAAATCTCGAAAGTAGTGCCCTCGTCTGGCGTGGATTCGACGCGCATGACGCCACGGTGGTTCGCCACGATGCGTTGGCAGGACACCAGCCCGAGCCCGGTGCCCCCGGGTTTGGTGGTGAAGAAGGGCTGGAACAGCTGAGCGCGCGTGGCGGCCTCCATGCCCGCGCCAGTGTCGCTGATGCGCAGGCGCAGATAATTGCCGGGAACCTGCACTTCGTTCGCCTGGAAGAATGAAGGCTCCGGCATCACCACTGCCGCCGCAAGGGTCAACGAACCACCGCTGGGCATCGCCTGGACTGCGTTGAGTCCGAGGTTGAGCAACGCCTGCTGCAATTCGGTGGCGTTGCCCGGCAAGGTCAGTTCGGGATCGACGGCTGGCACCACCAGCTCGACGCTGCGGGGAATGCTCGGGCGCAGCAGCATCATCACTGCATCCAGCAGCTGAGCGACGTTGACGCGCTGGAACGCATGCTGCTTGCCGCCTCGCGCGAAATCGAGAATCGCCCCGATCATGGCGAGGCCGCGCTCCGAGCACTCGCGAATCATCGCCCCGTATTTCGCCAGTTCGGGCTCCCGGGCCTGGTCCTCGATCATGCGCGCTGCCATCAGCACCGGCTGCAGGACGTTGCGCAGGTCGTGGCTGAAACTGCCGGCCAGCACCGCCAGGCTCTCGAAGCGCTGCGAGCGCATGAGCTCGGCTTCCGCCTGCTGGCGGCCACGATGTTCGCGGGCTTCGGCGAGCGCGCGCCGCACCGCTGAAGGCAGGCGCGTGGGCTGGTGTTTCAGGATGTAGTCCGTCGCGCCAGCGCGCAGCGCATCCACCGCCACCGATTCGCCGATGCTGCCCGACAGATAGATGAAAGGCGTCAGGGGCGAGATCTCGCGCAGTCGGATCAGCGCGGTCTCGCC
This sequence comes from Ahniellaceae bacterium, assembly GCA_046595765.1. Lineage (GTDB taxonomy): Bacteria > Pseudomonadota > Gammaproteobacteria > Xanthomonadales > Ahniellaceae > JBBQNY01. The sequence continues at coordinate 288 of JBKJSW010000190.1, read as the reverse complement.
GGAAAATCCCGGCAGGTTGAAATCGCACACCACCAGTTCCGGCTGGAACTCCACCAGTGCCTGGAGGAAACCTGCCTCATCGTCGACCAGCCGCGATTCGAATTCGAGCCCGTCCGCGTGCAACAGGTCGATCGCCAGTTCGGCGTCGATCGCATCGTCTTCGACGATGAGGATGCGATGGGGGTGGGTCTGCGTCATGTCGGCAGGGTCAGCTCAACACGCGGGGGAGGCCGGTCCGGCTCGGTGGCTTTTCACGATTCTTCAGGCGCCTCGTTGAGCACCGCCCAG
>JBKJSW010000359.1:0-2569 GCA_046595765.1 Ahniellaceae bacterium | reverse complement strand
GTAGCAGCGCATCGGTGGCGACAGGCAGGCGGCGGGAGCTCAGCACCAGGCCGTAGTCGTTCATCGCGTAGCCGATCGACAGCGGCCTGATCCCGGCAAGCCTCGCCGAAAGCACCGCGACGAGGCCTTCGTGCGCCTGTCGTCCGGCAAAGGGGTACAGGAACCAGAACGTGCCCTCGCGCAACTTGACCACTTCGACCAGCATTTCGTCCGCGCCGGGCACCGCCGAGGATTGGCGCTGCCGCAGGAGCAGGGGCGCCAGCGCCTGCATCTCCCGCGAACTCGCGTCGGGCGCGGCGAGCTGGGCGCGCGTTGCGGCCGCCAGCGTTCCCGAGAGCGGCAGTCGCCCTCCCATCCAGCGGGGTACCGCATTGGCCGGCTTCGAGCTGACGCGAACCTGCGCAACGAGGTCGCGCAGCCGCACCAGCTCCAGCGTGCGGCCGGCAAATCGGAATCGATCGCCGGGCTTGAGCCTGGACACGAAACTCTCCTCGACTTCCCCGAGCACGCGGCCACGCACGAATGCCAGTCGCACCGTCGCATCGCTGGCGATGGTGCCGATCGAGAACCGGTGCAGTCGCGCATGCGCCGCGCTGGCGATCGCGTAGCGTCCGTCCTCTCCGCGCATGACTCGCTGGAACTGAGGGTAGGCGGCGAGCGCTTCCCCACCGCGAGTGATGAAATTGAGGACGCGCACATAGTCGGCGTCCGTGAGTGTGGAGAATGCGGCGGTCCCGCGCGACTCCGCCAGTTGCCCGTTGGCATCGAAGCCGGCGCCCGTCGCGAGCGTGACCAGATGCTGCGCCAGCACGTCGAGGCTGAGGCCCGGAGGATTTCGCTCTTCCACGTGTCCGGCGGCCAGCTCGACGCGCGCCGCGGCCACCTCGGCGATTTCGAGGTTATGGGTTGGCACCAGCAACAACCGACTCCTGGCGCCCGGCTGGTGCCCGCTCCGACCTGCGCGCTGCATGAGGCGTGCGACCGAACGCGCGCTGCCGATCTGCACCACGAGGTCGACCGGGGCGAAATCGACTCCGAGATCCAGCGACGAAGTGGCCACGACGCAGCGCAACTGGCCGCTGGCCAGTGATAATTCCACTGCGGTGCGTTGTTCGCGATCGATCGATCCATGGTGGATCGCCAACTGGTCCATGGGACCCGTCCACACGGCACTCAGCGCCTGGTGCCACAACTCCGCCTGCGAGCGCGTGTTGGTGAACAGCAGCGTGCTCTGGGCACGCTCGATCTCCGCCAGCACTCGTGGCAGTTGCGCGAGACCGAGATGCCCGCCCCACGGAAAACGCTGCGCACGTTCGGGCAGGGCGCTTGCAAGATCGATGCTCCGGCGCGCAGGCGCCTCAATCAGGACGCCTTGGTGGCGGACGCCGAGGAGGTGGCGTAGTGCCTGCCGGGGGTTGCCGATCGTGGCGGAAAGGCCCCAGACCCTGAGTTGGGGTCGCAGCGCGCGCAGACGCGCCAGCGTGAGTTCCAGCAGCGTTCCGCGCTTGTTGCCGAGCAGTTCGTGCCACTCGTCCACGACCACCGCGTCGAGCAGGCGCATGCGTTCCCCGACATCCGCATGCGTGAGCATGAGACTCAGGCTCTCCGGAGTCGTCACCAACGCCTCGACCGCGCCGCGCGCGACACGCGCTCGCTCGGTACTGCCGCTATCCCCGGTTCGCCGCAGCACCCGCCACGGCAGGCGCATGCCCGCCGCCGCTTCCTCGATCTGGCGCTGCGTGTCCGCGGCCAGCGCGCGCAATGGCGTAATCCAGAGCAGGCGCAAGCCGCGGGCGTCAGGCGCCGCAACGGCGTCGATCAGGCTCCCACCCAGCACCGCGAGGGTCTTGCCGCTGCCGGTAGGCGCGATCAACAGCCCACTGGCGCCGCTGCGCCACGCCTTCCAGGTAGCGCGCTGGAAGGGCGCGGCACGCTTGCCGTTCGCGGCCAGCCATTGGTCCAGCTGGGCGGCGCCGCCGCCGCGGCCGATAGCGGACGTCATGCGTCGCGTGTCATGCCGGCCAACTTCCGCAAGGCATCGAGGGAATCAGCGTCGCCCGGCTGCTTGTCGCGTCGCCAGCGCACGATGCGCGGGAAGCGCACCGCAACGCCGGACTTGTGGCGCTTCGACAACTGCACGGCCTCGAACGCCAGTTCAAATACCAGCAGGGGCTGCACGGATCGCACCGGACCGAAGCGCTCAAGCGTGTGCGAACGGATCCAGCGGTCGAGTTCGAGCAATTCGGTATCCGTCAGTCCGGAATAGGCTTTCGCGAAAGGGACGAGCTTGTCGTCCTGCCACAACGCAAAGCTGTAATCGGTGTGCAGTCCGGCGCGGCGACCGCTGCCGCCCTGCGCATAGATGAGTACCGCGTCGATCGTGTACGGATCGACCTTCCACTTCCACCAGTCGCCACGCTTGCGCCCGTCGCGGTAGGTCGAATCGAGGCGCTTGAGCATCACGCCTTCGACATTGCGCTCGCGTGCTTCCTGGCGGCGCTCTCCCAGTTGCGGCCAGTCCGCGAACACAATGGCCGGCGACAGCGCGATGGCGGAATCCACGCCGAGC
>JBKJSW010000224.1:0-2547 GCA_046595765.1 Ahniellaceae bacterium | reverse complement strand
AATACACATACGGACGCGCGAATTGCAGCAACGCCTCGACCAGGGCGTCGCCGCCGCAGACCAGCGCTCCGTGCGTGCCGAAGGCCTTGCCCAGCGTGACGGTCAGCAGCGGCACCTCAGCACTGCCGAGACCGGCCGCTGCTGACCATCACGTTGGGCAAGGCCTTCGGTACGCACGGAGCGCTGGTCTGCGGGGGCGACGCCCTGATCGAGGCGTTGCTGCAATTCGCACGACCGTATGTCTATTCGACCGCGTTGCCGCCGGCGCTCGCGCACGCGACGCTGGCCGCACTGGAGCTGGTGCGCGGCGACGAGGGCGCGGCGTTGCGCGCGCGGCTCGATCGCTCGATCGCGCGCTGGCGTGCCGGAGCACTGCAGCTCGGCTTGCCGCTGCTGCCATCGGACACCGCGATCCAGCCGCTGCTGCTGGGCAGCGCCGCCGCCGCGCTCGAAGCCCAGGTCTTCCTGGAAGGGCGCGGCTACTTCGTCGGAGCCGTGCGGCCGCCCACCGTTCCGAAGGGCCAGTCACGGCTGCGCATCACGCTGAGTGCGCTGCACGACGACGACCACATCGACGCGCTGCTGGAGCACTGCGCAGCGTGCCGGCTGCTCACGGCGCGTGTCGCGTGATCCGCATCGACACACTCGGGGCCGGCCCGCCGCTCGTGCTGCTGCACGGCTGGGCCATGCACGGCGGCTTCCTCGCGCCGCTGGCGCGCGCCTTGGCTCCACATCGAACACTGCACGTGGTGGACTTGCCCGGACATGGCGACAGCAGCTGGCGCGATGAGGAGGCATTCACGCTGCGCGCCTGCGTAACGGCGATTGCAGCGCGGGTGCCGCGCGCGCCGTGGCTCGGCTGGTCGCTGGGCGGGCTGGTGGCATTGCGCGCGGCGCTCGACGGCTGCGGCGGGGTCAGCGGGGTGATCGCACTCGCGTGCTCCCCACGATTCACCCGCGCGGACGACTGGCCGGATGCCGTCGGCGACAGCGTGCTCGCGGGCTTCGCCGCGGGCCTGGCGACCGATCACAGCGGCACGTTGCGCCGCTTCCTCGCGCTCGAGGCCCATGGCAGCGACCACCTGCGCGAAGAACTGCGTTTCCTGCAGCAGCAATGGGTCGCGCGGCCGGAACCCCATCCGCGCGTGCTCGGTGACGGGCTTCAGATACTGCGCGACACCGACCTGCGCGCGGAACTGCGGGGGCTCGCGTTGCCCTCGCTGTGGCTGGGAGGACGACGCGATCGCCTCGTACCCTGGCGGGCGCTGGAAGCGAGCGTGGCGCTCGCGCCCGCTGCGTCCGCAATGTGCATCGCGCACGCCGGACACGCGCCGTTCCTGAGCCACACCGACGCAGTCGCCGACGGCGTGCGCGCATGGCTCGCAAGGAATGATCTGTGAGCGTGAGGACGTGAGCAATCGATTCGACGCGGGAGCCGTGCGCCGGGCCTTCTCCCGCGCCGCACCCCACTACACGCGATTCGCCACGCTGCAGCGCGAAGTCGAGAGTCGCCTGCTCGAGCAGCTCGATGCAGAGCCAGCGGGCTTTGCGCCGCACGTGGTACTCGACGTGGGTACGGGGCCCGGCCGCGCGGCGGCGGCGCTCCGCAAGCGCTATCCGCGCGCGCTGGCGGTCGCGCTTGACCACGCGCTGCCCATGCTCGCCACCGCACGCAACACCAGTCGCTGGTGGCGCCCGCTGCAGCTGCTCGCCGGCGACGCCGCGGCGCTGCCGCTGCGCGACGCTTGCATCGACCTGCTTTTTTCGAACCTGTGCCTGCAGTGGCAAACCGACCTGCCCGCCGTGTTCGACGCATGGCGACGCGTGCTGCGTCCGGGCGGCGTGGTGCTGGCATCGACGTTCGGCCGCGACACGCTGATCGAATTGCGTGATGCCTTCGCGATCGCCGATGCGGGCGCCGCGCACATCAATGTGTTCGACGACATCGCACGCATCGGCGATGGCCTGCTCGCGGCCGGATTTCGCAATCCCGTACTCGAACGCGAGGCGTTCGTGCTGGACTATCCCGACGCGCCGACGCTCATGCGCGAGTTGCGCGGGCTCGGTGCAGGCAACGCTCTGGCCGCACGCCGTCGCGCGCTGACCGGCAAGGCGCGCATGCAGGCGGTGTTCGCCGCGTACGAAACGTTGCGGCGCAATGGCTCGCTGCCAGCCACCTGGGAAGTCGTCACGCTGCGCGCGCTGGCGCCGGAGGCGGGCGCGCCACGTCGCGAGGGACAAGGGGTCGTCGCGAGTGTTCCGCTCCACCAGATTCCCATCCGCCGCCGCACTCATCCGGTTGATTGATCTGTTTTTGTAGAGCGGAGCTTGCTCCGCTGCTGTCAACGGTGCGGCAGCGTTGGACTGCGCAGCCGAGCAAGCTCGGCACTACAGGAGCAGGAATCAGCGCGTCAGGCGGAGGCTGCCCGTCGATGGAGGTGGACGAGCAGCAACGAAATCGCCGCCGGCGTGACCCCGCTGATGCGTTGCGCCTGCGCGATCGTTTGCGGGCGCACCAAGCTCAGCTTGGCGCGGGCTTCGGCAGAC
>JBKJSW010000159.1:0-2851 GCA_046595765.1 Ahniellaceae bacterium | reverse complement strand
CCGAGATGAACCCGGTGGAGACGCTGCGCTTCGTCCACGCGCCCACCTGGTCCGGGTGCGTCCTTGCCTCGTCGCGCGAACGATCAACGGCCGGGAGGCCCTGACCGTGGGTCAGTGATTACCGCCACTCGTGTCTGCAGCGGGCTCGTGCGCTTCCCCGGCTTGGTGCGGTTGCGGGGCCGGCAGGAGCTCACTCGCGTCGACTTGCTGATCGTACGTGCGGTTCGGCTTCCAGGGCAGGCGCTTGGACGCGATGCCGCGCTTGCCCGGTTCCGTATCATCAGCGAACCATGGCTTGCCGTCGCGATCAAGATACAGCCGGCGCATTTCCTGCGCATTCATCGGGCGTGACCCGATGCGGCCCATCACCGCAATCTGGTTCCCGGTTTCGTCTACGGCGCGATCGCGTTCCAGAGGCCGCGACAGGGCCAGGGCGGGACGCCTGGTGGCGTAGCTTGCCACCAGTTCCGGTTTGGGCTCCGGCGAAAAGCCGTAGAAGCGTGATTGCGAGTCGGGCGACATCAGTTGCACCACGCGCAGCCCGTTGCGGCCGTCGGCGACGTAGAGGAACGGCGAAGCGTTGGTCGTGGCCACCGTCACGTCGCGCGCGTCGCTGATCGCGCCACCGGCATTGAACATCTGGTACAGGCGCGGAGCCTCGGCCCGCGTGATGTCGATGATGGCGACGCCCTCGGGGCCGTTCGCGACGTATGCATAGGTGCGCGCGAGTTGCAGCTTGTGCGCGTTGCGCAGTGGCACGCGTCCGTTGGCGACGACCCTTGGCCGGTCGATGTCGGAGATGTCCACCACTTCGAGGCCATTGCGCGTGGTAGCGAACAGGTAGCGGAACTGCACCTGTGCCGCGCGTGGGTCTTCGACGCCAATGGTTGTCACGACGCGTGGCGCCAGCGGCTTGTCCATGTCCAGCACGACGATGCCGTGCGGTGTCGACACGTAGAAGCGCGTGCCGGCGATGGCCAGGTGGCGGGCGCCTGTCAACACCCCTTGCGGGTTCCAGGTCAGGGCACGGGTGAGCTTGTTGTTGCGCGGCTCGAAGTCGTGCAGCGTGTCGATGTCCGTCGCGATCAGGCCTTCCTCGGCATCGACGATGAACAGGTAGTCGTAGATCGCGTGCATCGGCGTCTCGAGATTCACTTTCTGCATGAACTCGGAACGACTCCGCGATGGCTGCACCGGCTGGGTGGTGGCCAGCACTGCGCAGGTCGCGTTCTTCGACTTGATGCGGGTCGACTGGCCGAGCGGACCGAATGGCGCGGTGATGACGCGCTGGGAGATGCCCTTGTTGGCGATGCTCGCCACGTCGTACACCTGCGTGCCGCGCGTCCCCTCGGCGACGTACAGGTACTCGCCGCGAAGCTGGATGCAATTGGCCTGGCCGGCGCTGTGTGGGTACGCCTCCTTGAGCACGCCACTCGCCGCCTTGTGCCGCGCGAATCGATCGGGGTACGCGTACCGCTGCAGATACGAGCCGATCACCGCCTGCGGTTCGTCCCATTCGGTGACGGTGACGGCGGTGATCTCGCCCTCGCCGCCGACCCAGGCGTTGTAGCCCATGAAGTCGGCGAAGCGCGTTCCCTGCAGCAGTAGCTGCGCCATGATTGCGTTGTTGTCGCCGGCACGTGACAGGTGGCAGTCGGAACACTGCTTGGTCTCGGAGCGGCGCTCGGTGTGAGGGTAGTGCGGCGCAAACGCCTGCGAGGAATACCCCGACGCCGAGATCGGCGGTTGCTGGATGTAGATGCGTTCGCGGTTGATGTTCGTGGACGAGAGCACCAGCGCGGACGAGGAACGTACCGGCGCGAACTTGTAGCCCTTGACCTCGCCGTGCATGCCGAGCTGGAACAGGTCGTCGCGCGCCACCTGCGGGTTGTACGTTGCGTAATTGCGCGAGTCGTTGCCTTCGTAGTGGTTGCGCTTGCTCTTCCAGTTGGCCTGGATGGGGAGGTGGCAGCCGCCGCAGCTCGTCGTCCACGACGTGTGGCAGGTGTAGCAAAGCATCTTGTCCACGTCGTGCGCGCGGTCGGACTTGGCCACCGACGTGCCGTAAGCGAGCGACGTGGTGTTGCGGGACATGGTATGCGCACGGTCGGCGCGCACGTTGTACGCGCTCGACGCAGGCAAGGAGGTATCGACCAGCTGGCTGACTTCCCACTCGAGGCCAGGAGTTGTCGCGGAACGCTGGATCAGGCGATCTCCGCGCCACTGGAAACGACGCTTGCCGTCGGGATTGCGGATCAGGATGAGGTTGCGTCCGGCCTTCGGCGCCATCGGTCCCGACGTCTTGAGCGTGGGCCGCGCGTCCGGGGTGCCGTGGCAATCCTGGCACTGGATCTCCACGCCCGCGGCGACTTCGCCAACGATGTGGCCGTTCGAGTGCGCATCCTGCGCGTAATGGCAATCGACGCACTGCATGCCGACGTCGACATGGATCGACGACAGGTGCACGGCTTTCTCGAGTTTTTTCGGATCGGACTCGTCGATCTGCGTGCCTTCCTCGTCGAGCAGGTTGCCCTTGCGGTCGCGCTTGAACACGGCGCGGAAGTTCCAGCCATGCCCGTGGTAGTCGGCGAACTGGGTGTCCTTCAACAACGGGTTGTTGAGCGACACGTCCTGCAGGAATGCAGGATCCGCCCACTTGCCGCGAATCGCGGCTTCTTCCGGATTGCGCACGTTGATCGCGCGTGTCTGTGCGTTGTCTGGCGTGAACTCCTTAGCCGGCCACATCGAGGGTGCGTCGGACTCGTAGTCCCACATGATGTAGCCGAGCATGGTGTTGATGAACATGTTCGGCTGGTGCATGTGGCAGCTCATGCACTGGCTCGAGGGGATG
>JBKJSW010000409.1:0-4538 GCA_046595765.1 Ahniellaceae bacterium | reverse complement strand
TGCCCGACAGCACGACGATGCCGATGTTGAGTCCGACGATGTAGCCGACACCGAGCAGCGCCGGCGAGAGATTGGTGCCCATGTAGGCCAGGAACTTGCCGAAGAAACCCGCCGTCGCCGCATCATCAGGGATGAGCCGGAAGCCGCTTCCGGCGGCGAGCTTGACCAGCGCGCCGATGGTGGCGGACACGGCCAGGATCCTGACGCCCGGGCCCCGGTTGTCACCGGCCTTCAGCACTTCGGCGGCGGCCTTGCCCTCGGGGAACGCGAGCGGTTCCTCGACGATCATCGTGCGACGCAGCGGTACCGAGAACAACACGCCGAGGAGTCCGCCGAGGCCGGCGATGGCGAGTACCCACGAGTAGCGGAAATCCTGCCAGTAACCGAGGATCACCAGCGCCGGGATGGTGAAGATCACCCCTGCGGCGATCGACGAGCCGGCCGAAGCGCCCGTCTGCACGATGTTGTTCTCGAGGATCGTGCCGCCACCGAACAGCCTTAGCACCGCCATCGATACGACCGCGGCGGGAATCGCCGTCGCGATGGTCAGACCCGCGAAGAGCCCGAGGTAGGCATTAGCAGCCGCGAGGATCACCGCGAGCACGATCGCCAGCAACACGGCGCGAAAGGTCAATTGCGGCATTTCGGGCTCGCGCATCGTTTACTCCAGGCTGTGTCGGGAACGCGGGCGCGGGGCCCAGGCATGAGCCGCGATGGTACGCGGCCCCGCACAGCCGCGCCAACGCGGCGCGACTGGCGGTGAAACGGCGGCGGCGTCAGGGCTTGGCGGCGGGGCCGATGTGCCGATCGAGAAAGGCGATCAGGCGCGTGTAGTACTCGATGTTGTGCGCGTCCTGGTAGAAACCGTGGCCTTCATCGGCGTACACGAGCCACTCGGGCTTGTTGCCGGCGGCGATGAGCGCGTCACGCATCATCTCCGAATGCTGCAGCGGCGCACGTTCGTCGATGCCCCCGGCGACCAGGAACACGGGTGCCTTGATCTGGGTTGCAAGGCGGGTGGGTGAATTCTGCGCCAATTGCGCGCGGTCGCCTCCCAAAATCTCCCGCAGTTCGTTGACGCCAGTGCGCGAATCACGAGCCAGGCCCTTTTCGAACCTCAATGGAAGATCGTAAACGCCGACGTAGCCAACTGCACAACGATAGAGGTCAGGATTTCTTGCCACGCCCATCAGCGCTGCATAACCCCCGTAGCTTGCCCCGTAGATGCAAATTCGATCTTTGTCAGCGATGCCCTGCGCGACAACCCATTTGGTTGCATCCGTGAGGTCATCCTGCATCTTGAGACCCCACTGACGATAACCTGCGATCTCGTGCTCTCGACCATAGTTGCCCGATCCACGGAAATTGACCTGCAGAACCGCGTATCCGCGCGAGGCCAGCAATTGCGGCTCCTCGTGGAAACCCCATGTGTCCGCGATGCCGAACGGACCGCCGTGCGGGTTGACCACGAGCGGCAGGTGCTTGCCGTCCGAACCGGCGGGAATGCTCAGGAATCCGTGCAGGGTGCGCCCGTCGCGCGCGGGGATGGCGACCGGGCGCATCGACGCCATGCGCTCCGGATCCACCCAGTCACGACGACTGGCAAGATGCGTCGCCTCCTTCTTTGCCACGTCGAACAGGTAGAAATCGCCGGGATTGCGATCGCTGTACACGAAGACGAGGGCAAGGTTGCCGTCGCGTGTGAACCCGGTGAACTCCACGGCCTGTCCGGGGAAACTTTTTTGGAGTGACTTCAGCAGCCGCGACTCGACTGCGTTTTCTTCCAGAAAGTGCTGCCGAGGCTGCCCATCGCGAAACTGCACAGCGAACGGCGTGTCGAGATCGGCCCGGAACAGGAGCTCAGAGGGGTCAACCTTGGCATCGCGTACAACTTGTGTCTGCTTGCGCGTGCGGGTGTCGAAGGCGCGAATCGCCCCAGGGCCCGTCGGCTCGTCGCTGTTGAGGTAAGCGACCGAATCGTCGGCATTGAAGCCAAGCGCGAATACGTCGAGGCTCGATTTCGCCTCGTCGTTGATCAACTCCCACTGCGCATCGTCCCCACTGCGGTAGAACAGTTTCGACGCGAGGTCGGACCCCGCACCGAAGGCGAACCTCGCGACCCCCGCATGGTCAACCACGAAGATCGCGTTGCGCACTGGCGCGCGCGCAATGACGCTGCGCCGGCCCGTGCGCACGTGCATGCGTTCCAGCGTGGTGTAGGGCTCTTCGCCTGCCGTCAGCGAAGTGATGGCGACCAGCACGTGGTCGTCGTCCCGCGGCAGCGTATCCACCATGTCGCCGGCGATGAGTTCGCGCTTGCGTGACTTGATCCGCGAAGCGACCGCCATGTCGCCGCGGCGGATTCCAACCAGCACGCCCTGGTCCTTGCCATCCACGTCGGTGCCGAAGATCTCGCCTGTTCGGTAGCGCTGATCGAACGCCCCGTTTTTTTCCGACAGCGTCAGCAGTACGCGCCGGTCGTTGACCCACCAGAAGTCCTCGACGTGGGTTCCACTGACGACGTTGAGCACGCTCATGCGCTGCATGTCGCTGCGGCGCAAAATTACCAAAACCGTCTTGTCATCGATCGGCACCGATGCCGCGAGATACTCGCCGCCCGGAGAGATCTTGAGCTGCTCGAACGCGTCGAGCTTGATGAATTGCTCCACGGAAGGTGGTTTGGCGGGTGCCGACGCCGGCTTGGCGGTTTCTTCGGCCGCGGTCGCGGTGGCAGCGGCGAATGCCAATGCGACGGCCGCGAGCAGCAGCTTGTGCAACGGATGATGTGGGTGCATGGAGTCAAAGGTCCTTCTTCTCGTGGGGCTGGTGGAATTGCGTCGGTGCAGCGAAAAATACCGCCGGGTAGTCTGGGTCAAGTACGCCCGTACCGGTCTTCGAGGCGCACGATGTCATCCTCGCCGAAGTAGTCGCCACACTGCACCTCGATGAGGTGCAAGTCGCGATCCGTGGCGTTCTCGAGACGGTGCAGCGTTTCGACGGGAATATAGGTGGACTGGTTGCGCTCGAGCAGAAACTCGTCGTCGCCGACGCGTACCTTCGCGGTGCCGGACACGACGGTCCAGTGCTCGCTGCGGCGATGGTGCAGCTGCAGGCTGAGAACCTGGCCGGGTTTCACCGTGAGGCGCTTCACCTTGCAGTCGTCCGCGTCCTCGAGGATCGTGTAACTGCCCCATGGCCGGTGCGTGGTCACGTGCGCCTCAACGGTCGGATGCGACCGGTCCTTCAACGCCTCGACCACGCGCTTCACGTCCTGGGCACGATCGCGGTGCGCCACCAGCACCGCGTCGGCGGTTTCGATGATGGTCAGGTCGTAGACGCCGACCGCGGCGACGATGCGGCTGGTCGCCTGCACATGGCAGTTGCGGGTGCCGATCAGCACGCGCTCGCCAGAACCCCGGTTGCCATCGCCATCCGCCTCGAGTTCGTCGCCGATCGCTGACCACGAGCCGATGTCGCTCCAGTCGAATGTCGCCGGCACTACGGCAACGTTGTCCGCGCGCTCCATCACTGCGTAGTCGATGGAGATTTCCGGGATGGCGGCGAACGTGGCCGCGTCCCAGGTCAACGCGGAGCCGACCACGGTCGTCGCAGCGAAACAGGCGCGCGCGGCGGCAAGCACATCGGGGCACGTGCGCGCCGCGGCGTCGAGCAGGGCATCGGCACGGAAGCAGAACATGCCCGCGTTCCAGAGATAGTCGCCGCTACTGACATAGGCGGCCGCGGTTGCGGCGTCGGGCTTCTCGACGAAGCGCGCGACGGCGAAGCCACCCGGCAGCGCCGCGCCTCGCTGGATGTATCCGTAGCCGGTTTCGGCGCGCGTTGGCGGAATGCCAAAGGTCACCAGCTGCCCTGCCTGCGCCAGCGTCTCCGCGATGGCCGCGCACGCGGAGAATGCATCCACGTCGCGGATGAGATGATCCGCCGGCAGCACCAGCAAAGTGGCGTTCTCCGCGCAGTGGGCCTGCACCCACAGCGCAGCAAGCACGATCGCGGGGGCGGTGTTGCGCGCTGCAGGCTCCAGCAGCAGGCGTTGCCGTGCAGCGTCACCGGGCGCGATGCGCCCGTACAGGGCCTCGGTCAGATGCCGGTAGCCGTGGTTGGTGACGGTGATCACCGGCTCGTCGGCGCCGACGCCGCGCAGTGCGCGCAGCAGCGTCTTGCCGAGCAGCGTCTCGCCGTCGGGCATTGCCATGAACGGTTTCGGCAGCGATTTGCGCGACACGGGCCACAGGCGGGTGCCGGCGCCGCCGGAAAGAATGACGGGAATTCGGGGGCTGGGGCTCATGCGTTCCGGATAAGGCTTCAAGAGAATTCAGGGGTCAGAGAGTCGGTGTTGCCGGGCAGGCCGTCAAATGGTGCGCAGCCGGCCCGCCTGCGACGCCGCACCGTCGGTTGTACTTTTCAGTAACTCGTCAATGGTCAAAAAGAGTGTGTCCACTGGCAAGCTCCAGCAAAGTCGCGTCGAGTTCCTCCTGCCAGTTCGGCATCGGCACGCCGAGGCGAGCGACAAGACGATC
>JBKJSW010000081.1:0-4786 GCA_046595765.1 Ahniellaceae bacterium | reverse complement strand
ATGCGCTCGAGTTCGGCCAGCGAAAGTTCACGGCCCACGGCATCGAGGTCGAGCGCCTGACCGCCGGCCATGCCTGTGGTTCCGAAGGCATGGCCGGCGGTCAGGCGCTCGACCTCGATGCCGTGGGCCGTGAACTTTCACTGGCCGAACTCGAACGCATGCACGCGCTCAAGACCGGTGCGCTGATCCGCGCCAGCGTGCTGATGGGCGCGGCAGCGGCCGATTGCACGTGCGCTGCCACGCTCGATGCGCTGGCGCACTTCGGCCTGGCGGTGGGCCTCGCGTTCCAGATCCGCGACGACATTCTCGATGTGGAAGGCGACACGGACGTGATTGGCAAGACCGCCGGCAAGGACGCCGCAGCGTCCAAACCCACCTATCCGGCACTGCTCGGCATAGACGGCGCGCGCGCACATGCGAGGATGCATCGCGCCGCGGCGCTTGCCGCGCTGGCCGACTCCGGCGTCGAATCGGAAGCCCTGGCCGACCTCGCGCGCTACGCGGTTGACCGGCTGAGCTGAACCCGTTTGCGGTCGTTAGCCGAGGGTCACTTGCGTTCGCAGGCGAACGCGCCTGCCTGGAAACGCCTGAGGATTTCCGCGGTCTTGCGCGCATCGACGCCGTCCCCGCGCGCCAGGTTCGCATTGCGATCCGCGCGTTCGAGGATGCGGCGGCGATTCGTGCACTGGTAGAAGCCGAGGTCGTCGCGTGCCGCGAGCGCGTTGATCTGCGTGCGGAGCCCCGACCGCAAATGCTCGCGCGCGGAATCGTCGCGGCGCTCGATCCGCTCCAGGAGATCAAGATCCGAGGCAATTCGGCCAGTGGACATCCGCATTTCTTCCGCATGCCAGCGCCGATAGGAGTAACCGGCCATCAGCGCGGCCCCGAGCAGGGCACCGAGTGCCAGGAACAGGATGCTGTTTCGCGAAGGCGCCATGTTCTTCTCGGACTGCGTTAGTTGGGCAGGTGGAGGATGACGCTGGCGCGATGCGGGCTCGTCGAATTGGCGTGAAGTGCGTTCGTTGCGTTCAGCGCTCGACCGGTGTCGACGGCTGCGAAGTTCAGAGCTTGGCGAGCTCCGGATCCACTTCGCGCGCGATGCGCGCATCGAAACGCTTCGCCGCGGTGTAGGCAGACCGCGCTTCGGGCTTGCGGCCCAGACGCGCGAGAATCATTCCGCGTCGGAACGCGATCCCGGCGCGACTGATCGTCGTCGGCAGCGGCTCGATCTTGTCCAGCGCGTCGAGATGGGCGAGTCCCTCGGCCAGCCGGTCGCCGGACAACGCGGCGGTGCGCGCAAACTGGAACTGGATCACGGGATCACCCGGCAACTGCGCGAGGCCCGACTGCGCCGCGGCGAATGCCTGCGGAAAAAACTTCGCGGACGCATACCCGGCAATGAGCGCCGCGTGCATGCGCGGATCCTTCGGCGACAACGCGACCGCACGCAGGTAGTGCCGCTCGGCGGACTTCGCATCCTCGTCCATGGCGGCTTTCACGCCGAGCATCAGCGCGTGCAACGCCGGGGCGCGCGCACGCGTCGCTGCAATGACGGCAGCGCCCTTCTCCTTGTCGCCTCCCGCAAAACCAGGTGCCCCAAAGTAGAACTGCATCAGCCCGATATTGGCGTCTGGATTCACCGGATCGAGCGTGATCGCTTGCGCGAACGCATCGCGGCAACGCTTGGCACGGCCAATCGCCTTGAGCTTGGAGCCCAGTTGCGCTTGCGAGCACAGCAGCGATCCCCGCACCATCCACGCATCGGCGTCGCCGGGCGCGGCCACGCTGACTGCCTCGATCTGCTCGACTGCGCGATCGATATCGCCCGCCCGCGCGCTGCGCAATGCGGCCTCGGTTTGCGGCGAACGTGCGCACGCACTGGATTGTGCAACGGCCAGCAGCGCTAGCGTCAGCGCAACCCCGCGCAGTGGATGGGTCATCGAAAACTCCGTGGACAGTGGGAATGACGCAGACCGCGAATGTCGCGAGCGGATCGGAGGCGCCGCGAACACGGCCGCGCGCGGTGCATCGTGTATCCGGGCGCGACTCGCCGCGCATTTGCGGCGCGAATAAAGACGTCGCGGCGCGATCAGAACAGCCGCAGTGCAAACGGATAACGGTACGGCACGCCTTCCTTGGCGCGCATGGCGGCAATGATCGTGCAGACGAACCACACGACGGCGATCACCAGCGCGGCCGGGACGGTCAGCAGCAGTCCGAGGCCAAGCGTGAGAAGGGTCAGGCCAATGAGCAGCAGCGCGATCAGCGCCATCGTCACGTTGAAATTCAGCGCTTCCTTGGCGTGCTCCGCGATGAAGGTCGAGTCGTCACGCTTGATCAGCCACACCGCCAGGGCACCCACCGCTCCGCCAACGCCAAAAAACCAGCTGGTGAGCAACGCGCAGACGAGCGCGGAGAGGTGTGCGGCCATCGCCCAGTTGCGCTCTTCGGCGGTATGGGCCGCAATCGGGACGGTGTCGATGTTCTCGGTCATAGCTGTTGCTCCTCTTGCGATAGCTCGATTCTGGATCTTGGGGCGGCGGCGTCAAGTGCCACCAGTCGCGCTTCTCTCGCACTGGTCGACCCGCTTGGTCGCTGAAGCCATGGGCGTCTCGACCCGGCGACTAGGCTCTGCGCAACGAGTACGAGGCAAGCAGGCATCCCTGCGGCAGCATTCCTGCCCGCACATCCCTGTGCGTGCGTTCGGCGGCGCGCGGCGGTGCCGCGCGACAACTCCGCCTCACCCTGTTTCGGGCGTTCTGCGACGCGCGCGCCAGTGGCGCGCGAGCTACGTCGCCTCACCCACTCGCCATGGCGTCTGCAGCCGCGTTACGCCTCGCCGGCGACGGTCATGCGCTCCACGAGCAGGGAACCCATGAGGATGGAGCCGCGACGGTCGATGTCGCTGCCGATCAGGCGAATGCCGTTCCAGATCGAGCGCAGGTGCGCGGCGATCGTCACTTCCCCGACAGCATGCACGATGCTTCCGTTTTCCACCCAGAACCCGGCGGCGCCGCGCGAATAATCACCAGTGACGATCGAGACGCCCTGTCCCATGAGCTCCGTGACGAGCAGGCCCGTGCCGAGTTCGGCGAGCATCCCGGCGAAGTCGGGTCCGTTGCAGGTGACTTCGAGATTGTGCACGCCGCCCGCGTTGGCCGTGGTGGCGAGGCCGAGCTTGCGCGCGGAATAACTGGAGAGGATGTAGCGGGCGAGCACACCGTCCTCGACCAGCGGCGACTCGCGCGTGGCGACGCCTTCGCCGTCGAAATTTGCCGAAGCCTGGCCGCGCGGAATGCGCGGACGTTCCACCAGCGACAACCAGTCCGGCAACACGCGCTGGCCCTGCGCGTCCGCAAGGAAACTCGCACCCCGGTACAGCGCGCCGCCCGACACTGCGGCAAGCAAGTGCCCGATGACGCCGCGCGCGAGTTCGGGCACGAACAATATGGGGCAGTCGCGCGTGGACAGGCTGCGAGCGCCGAGGCGCGCCACAGCCTTTTCGGCGGCTCGCCGGCCAATGGTCGCTCCGTCGAGCAGGTCACTGGCCGCACGCTGGCTGTCGTAGTGATCGTCGCGCTGCATCTCGTCGTGCGCGGATGCGAGCAGCGAGCAACTCAGGTGATGCCGGGTACCGCGCTCGCGACCCGTGAATCCGTGCGAATTGGCGTAGACGCCGACGCTCTGCTGCGTGCCGATGCTGGTGCCGTCGGCGTTGACGATGCGCGGATCGAAGTCGCGACCGGCCTGCTCGCAGGCCAGCGCCATTTCGATCGCCTGCGCCGGCTCGATCGCCCAGGGATGCCAGAGGTCGAGGTCGGGAAAGTCCTGCGCCATGAGATCGGGTTCGGCGAGCCCGCTGGCGACATCACGCTCGGTGAAGCGCGCGATGGCGCATGCCTGCTCGACCGTGGCCTGGATCGACGCCGCACCGAGGTCGGCCGTGCTGGCCGAGCCCTTGCGCTGGTCGACATACACCGTCAGCGACGCACCGCGGTCGCGGGTGTGCTCGAGCGTCTCGACCTCACCCATGCGGACGTTGATCTGGAAGCCGCGGTCACTGCTGACGCCGACTTCCGCCTGGTCCGCGCCCCCGGCGCGGCAGCGCCGCAGGATGTCTTCTGCCAGCGACGCCAGCTGGTCGAGTTCCTGCTCCGCGGCATCGATTTTTGCGGCGACCTGATTCACTGCGTATCCTGATCGATTGTTGGGCCCGGATATTGCCGGTGCTTTGGTAGAGCCGGGCTTGCTCGGCTGCTCGTTCCGAAAACCGCCGGCCCCGAGGTGCAGCGGAGCAAGCTCCGCTCTTCGACTGCCCGTAGCTTCCGAGGATGTTGTTGGACATGACTCGAACCGAAATCCCAGACGACCTGCCGCCGAGCCGCAGCCAGAAACGGCGCGAAGCGCTCGACGTGCTGAAACTCGCGCACGACATGGTTGCGCTCGACGACGCGGCGATCGCGCGGCTCGATCTCGACGCCGACCTGCTGGCGCACCTGACGCATGCGCGCCGGATCTCGCAGCACATCGCGCGCAAGCGCGAGGTGGGTTTCTTCGCGAAGCAGCTGCGTCGTTACGAAGACGACCTGCCCCACTGGCGCGCCACCCTCGACGCCGACACCAGCGCCTCGCGCCAGAATATTGCGCGACTGCATCGCGTCGAGACATGGCGCGACCGCCTGCTGCGCGACGGCGACGCCGCGCTCGGCGACCTGCTCGCGCAACACCCGCTGGCGGATCGCCAGCAGCTGCGTACGCTGCTGCGGCAGGCGCAGAGCGAACATGC
>JBKJSW010000441.1:0-4387 GCA_046595765.1 Ahniellaceae bacterium | reverse complement strand
GCTCGATCACCAGTTCGCAGAGCTGGTCGTATTCGCCGCGCGGCAACGACGGATGCAGTGCAAGCTCCGCCAGAACGCGGGACTGCACTTCGCCGCGCGCGGTCAGCGCGGCCCGGTCGGCTTCTACCGCGGCGGCCATGATGCCGCTGCGCCTGGGTGCCATGGGTTCCACAGCTGCGGCCATTGCATGCTCTTGGGTCACCTTTGGTATTGAGTTAACGCGCCAAACGGACCCTCGATCGCTCACGCCGCCCGCATTGGCTTCAGCGCCGGGATATCCCGAGACTCCTTTGAGTATTGCAGGTGCGCGGTCAGATCCGTTCATCGCAGCGTCCCGCCCGCGGTCCTTAGCAGTGGGCGAGCCGCACACGCGGCCGCGCGTGACACGGAGCGGGCGATTTTGTCGTAACTAAGGAGTAGCGTTTGCGTCCAGCCACGTGTCCGCATGCATGCATGCGTGCGTCGACGACGTGCGCGATCCACCCATCCGGCACCGCCTGCCAAAACTTTTTGAGAGGACACGAAATGCCAACTTGCGCGAAACCGCCCGCGATGCGCCGCGCCGTGCTGGCGCTGGCCCTGACGAATGCGCTGCTGTGCGCCACCGCCTTCGCCGGAGACGGCGTCTGGACCTACGACGGCCCGGATGGCGGCTTCGTGCGCAACTTGCAGGCGCACCCGACCGTGTCCGGCACCGCGTTCGCGTTCGAGGACGGCGGGCTGTTCCGCACACTCGATGGCGGAGTGGGCTGGCAGCGGATCGAGAGCGGCCTGCCGCCGGGCCTGTTCTACAGCGGACTCGCCGCCGGCCAGTCGGCCAACGTGTTGTACGTCGGCGCGAGAAGCCTGGTGTTCCGATCGGACGATGGTGGCAACACGTGGATGCCTACGGCAGCCGCCCCCGCCGGAATGGACTATGCCGTGTCGATCGACGTGTCACCGACCGACAACAATCGCGTCGCCATTGCCGCCGGCAACCGGGTATGGACGACCAGCAACGGCGGAACGTCGTGGACGGCGCATCCGGCGCTGGCGAGCGATGTCGACATCTCCACCATCCGCTTCGGACTCGGCGGCGTGCTTATCGCCGGCCTTACATTCGAGAGTACGACCTACGGCAGTTCGGAAATCATTCGCAGCAGCGATGGCGGGACCACGTGGAGTCCGAACACGGGCAATCCCAATATATTCTCCGCCAGCATCTTGCGGCGTGCGCCGCTCAACCCGCAGCGTCTCTGGTTCACGGATGGCCGCAACCTGGCGACCTCAGCAGACGGCGGCCTCACCAGCACGCTTGTCAACGTTCCGCTCGGCGTGACCACTTGCAATGGCGCGTTGAGCGTGGAACCCATGCCTTCCCCGGTGACGGGTGCCGTTGTGGCATGCAGTCTCGGAGGTCTCCTGCGCGCGAACGACGCGACGGTGGCGTCTCCGGCATGGACTACGATCGCAAGCGGATCCGGTTTCGTGAACTTTGGGTCGGAAACCGCCATCGCCAACGTGTTAGCACTGGATGCGGCGTACCCCGCGACAGCACGCATTTATGCGGGTACGGGCGGTGGCGTGCTGCGGAGCATCGACAACGGCGCGACCTGGGCGCGCTCCGACACCGGATTGCAGGAACAGAGAGTCCGCGCGATCGCGATGCACCCGACCGACAACCGCGTTGCGTTGATCGGCATGTCCGATGGCGGAGCGAACGGGCGGCCGTTATTCAAGACCACGAATTCCGCTGCGTCGTGGAGCCTGTCGGCGAGCGGCGCCTTCGCCACCGACTGGATCCGCACCATCGCGATCGATGCCGCTTCCACCGATTCGAATGCCGCCACGCTCGAGCCCTTCACCGTGTATGCCGCGGGACTTTCCAACGTCTCGCCCGCCAGCGGTTTCGCGCGAGACGCCAGCATCATCAAGAGCACGGACGCTGGCGCGACCTGGGTGCCGATGAACAATGGCATCCCCACGCAGAATGGCCAACCCGCGCCGTTCTCCAGCATGGGCACCGTGCGGAGCATCGTGCTCGATCCGCGTTCGTGCGCAGCGCCGCCAGCCCCACCCGCCGTGTGTGCGCCGGGATCGGGCTCGCTGCAGCGACTCTGGGTTGGCGGTACCGGGCGTTTCAATTTCAGCACCGGAGCGCCACTGGCGGCACGCGTGTTCCGTTCCATCGACGGCGCCGCCAACTGGATCGCATCCGATACGGGCCTGCCCGCCCCGATCATGGCCGGCACGCTGCCGAACGACCAGATCCTGCAGTCGACCTTCGTGGTACCGATCGTCATCCATCCGGGCAACTCGTCCATCCTTTACCTTGGCACGGGCGTCAACAACTTCGCTGACCCACCGGTCAATCCGACCATCCTCAATGGCGTGTTCAAGTCCATCGATGGCGGCCTGAACTGGGTGCACTCGAGCACCGGTTTGCCTCGCCACGGCGGCGCAGGCACCTCGCATCTCAACGTATTGGCGCTGGCGATCTCGCCGATCAATCCGAACGTGCTGTTCGCTTCCGTCAACGATCTGGTCAGCGGCATGCCGGTGGCCTCGATCTATAAATCGATCGACGGCGGCGTCAACTGGCTCAACGCCAGTAGTGGAATTGGCGGCGCGGATGTACGTGCGCTGCTTGTGGATCCCGACGATCCGACCGGCAATACCGTGTACGCGGGTCTCGGCGGCTCCAACGCGGCCAATCCAGGCTCGGTGTATCGCACCATCAATGGCGGCGCGAACTGGAACGCGTACAGCCTGGGATTGCCCAACGGCGCGGCGCTGTCGCTCGCGCTGGCGGATCGCGTGCCGGGCGAACAGGCGCGACTGATCGCGGGCACGAGCTCCGGCGTGTGGGAGTTCACCGTGCCGATCGACCTCGACTCGGATGCCGTCGGTGCAGGCATGGAGGGCATGGTCAATGGTGGCGACGGCAACAGCGACGGCACGCTGGACGCTACGCAGCCTGGGGTGGCCTCGTTCAATGGCGCTACCGCAGCTGCCGGCGAGGGCGTGATCGCGGGCAACCCGCCGGTGCTGCCGATCACCATCAACATCGTCAGCGGCTGCGCCCAGGTCAACAACGCAACGCGCTATGACGCCGCAGGCTATCCGCTCGACACGGCGAATCCGAACTACGACCATTCGGTATACGGACTGGTCCGCATCGAGCTGCCGAACTGTCGCAGCGCCGTCGTCGACGTCATATTCCACGGCGCGGATTTCCTGCCGCGCGAATGGGTCTGGCGCAACTACGGCCCGCTGGTGCCGGGCAACGAGAGGACCTTCGGCTGGTATGCGTATGCCGGCGCGCAGCGCCTCAACGCCACCACCTGGCGATTGACGCTCAACGTCGCCGCGCAGGGCAATTACCGCAACGACGGTGACAACATCCTGCTGCTCGGCGGACCGACCTTCTTCGCGGAAGACCTGTTCCGCGACAGCTTCGAGTGATCGACGCCGGCTTCTGCGGGGCTGCGGGTCGGAGAACGTGACGCGCTGAGGTAAGCCCACAAGTTACGTCAGGTCGGCAGGCCGACCTGACCTACAATCTGATCGATCGCCACAACCAATGGAGCGCGCCATGAGCCAGGTCGTCATCGGTGTCGTCGTGGGCAGCCTGCGGCGCGATTCGATCAACCGGAAACTCGCCGCCGCGCTCGTCGGGCTCGCGCCTGCGGACTTCTCCTTCTCGATGCTGCGAATCGACGACCTGCCGCTCTACAACCAGGACGATGACGGCAACCCCGCCGAGCCGGTCAAGCGGCTCAAGGGCGAGATCATGGCGGCGCGCGCGCTGCTGTTCGTGACTCCCGAATACAACCGCTCGATGCCAGGCGTGCTCAAGAACGCGCTCGACCACGCCTCGCGCCCGTATGGCCAGAGCGCGTGGGCAGGCAAGCCCGCGGGCGTGATCGGCGCATCGATCGGCGCGCAGGGCACGGTGTGCGCGCAGCAGCACCTGCGCAACGTGCTCGCCTACCTCGATGCGCCGACGATGTGCGCGCCCGAAGCGTATGTGCATGTGAAGGACGGCTACTTCAGCGCGGACGGCGGCGTCGCCGACGAGGGTAACCTCAGGTTCCTGCAGAAGTGGGTCGACGCCTACGCCGCCTGGGTACGCAAGCTGGCCTGAAATCCTTCCGTTTGCCGTTGAACTGGATGGGGCCGGGACGTACCGGCTCGCGGTGCTATCGCCGCATTTCAACTTGAACCGGAGCACGCCCATGCGTCTTGCGATGACGATTGCACTGCTGGCCCTCGCCAGCGCCGCCCATGCCGACAGCGTCAAGGGTTTCTGCGAACGCGACGGCAAACGTCTCGAGTTCACCGATGGCATCGCCTTTGCCGACGCGCGCGAGCAGGACACCGTCACCACGGTCATCTATCTCACGGC
>JBKJSW010000430.1:0-8584 GCA_046595765.1 Ahniellaceae bacterium | reverse complement strand
CGTTTCCGTGCAAAGTCG
Organism: Ahniellaceae bacterium; assembly: GCA_046595765.1. GTDB lineage: Bacteria > Pseudomonadota > Gammaproteobacteria > Xanthomonadales > Ahniellaceae > JBBQNY01. The sequence goes on along the minus strand of JBKJSW010000430.1, from coordinate 8,566 downwards.
AGCACCGGCTCGACGGGGATAAGTTCGTCGTGCCAGCCGTGCACGATCGTCGTCGGCACTTCCGCCGCCTCGAGCGGTTGCGAAAACCATTGCATCAGGGGCGGCGGCGCGATCAGGAACAGTCCGACCGTGGGTACGGCCAGCGATGCGCGCGCGGAGATGAATGCGCCGAGGCTGGATCCGGCCAGCACCACGCGCTCCCCGGGTTCCACGTGGGCGATCAGATGCGCGATGCGATCTGCCACGGCCTTCTGGTCGCGGCCTCTGTCGAACGCCAGATAATCCGGCCGCACCGAGCGCCAGCCCGCTGCATCAGCGGCCCGCGCCAGAGCCGTCACCTTGCTCGCATCGGGACCGGACTCGAGTCCGTGCGAGAGAATGGCGAGGCCGCGGCTCATGCGGCATAGTGGCCGGGCTGCGGAAGGTGTCCACGCGGCAACGGCGAACAACGGATGGCGGCCGATGCGGACATGACTCGATGTTAGCATCGCCGCGCTCGTGCCCCACCCGGGCCATCGCCGTGAATACGCCTCCAAGATGCCGATCGCGCTCGAAGTACATGATGATCCCCTGCCCTACGTCGAAAGGCTCGACCCGCGTCCGCGTGGTGACATCGATCTGGTGGTGATCCACTGCACGGAACTCCCGGACCTCGAGACGGCGCGCAAGTACGGTGAACGGGTGCAGGACCCGGAGGCCGGTACGGGATTCAGCGGGCATTTCTACGTCGACCGCAACGGCGCGATCTCGCGATACGTTCCGCTGGAGCGGGTGGCGCACCACGTGCGCGGCTACAACGCACGCTCGGTCGGAATCGAGCTGGTGAACCGCGGTCGATTTCCGCAGTGGTTCGACTCGCGTCGCCAGCTCATGACCGAGGTTTACGCGCCGGAACAGGTTGCAGCGCTGCTCGCCCTGTTATGCGATCTCCGCCAGCAGCTGCCGCAGCTCGGTTTCATCGCCGGGCACGAGGACCTCGATCGCGGCCGTATCGCGTCGAGTGACGCGCCGGAAATCCAGGTGTTGCGCAAGCGCGATCCCGGTCCGCTGTTTCCGTGGGCCGAGGTGCTCGAGGCAACTGGCCTCCGTCGCCTCAACCCGGGAGTCGAGGCATGAGCGCGTCCGCGCACGCCATCGTGGTGGCCGAACTGGTCGAACTGCTGGCGCTCGAGCAGATCGAGGACAAACTGTTCCGCGGTGCCAGTCGCGACATCGGCACCAACTATGTATTCGGTGGACAAGTGCTTGGGCAGGCCCTGTCGGCGGCGCAGCAGACCGTTCCCCGCGAGCGACAGGTGCATTCGCTGCACGCGTATTTCCTGCGCGCGGGTGACATCAAGGCGCCGATCGTCTACCAGGTGGAAACGGCACGCGATGGCAAGAGCTTTTCGGTCCGCCGCATCGTGGCCATCCAGCACGGCGAGCCGATCTTCGTGATGGCGGCTTCCTTCCAGATCGTCGAACCTGGCGTCGAGCACCAGCTCTCGATGCCGGAAGTCCCGAAGCCCGAGGATCTCGAAGCGCCGGAGTCGCTGCCGCCCGAGTTGCTGGCACGGCTGCCCGCGAAACTGTTGCGCTGGTTGACGCTCGAGGGTCCGTTCGAATTCCGTCACGTGTATCCACGCGACGAACTCAGGCGTCCCAAGCGTCCGCCGTTCCAGCAGGTCTGGTTCCGGCTCGTGGCGAAGATCGGCGATGCGCCCGAGCTGCACCGGGCGCTACTCGCGTACGCATCCGATTTCCACCTGCTCGGTACCGCGACGCTGCCCCATGGAATTTCGTACTTCCAGCCCGATGTACAGATGGCGAGCCTCGACCATGCGATCTGGTTCCATCGTCCTTTCCGCATCGACGACTGGCTGCTGTATTCCTGCGACAGCCCCACCGCACAGGGTGCACGTGGACTGGCGCGCGGCAGTCTCTACACGCGCGAGGGCGAGCTGGTGGCGTCGACCGCGCAGGAAGGGCTGATTCGCCTCACCTCTCTCAGCCACAAGGAAGCCTGAGGATGCGTCAGATCTTTGCGTCGCCCCGTCTCGACAACGTCGATCGCGTGGTGGCTTTACTGCGCATCGGCGGCGTCGAACCGATCGTCAGCAACCGCAAACGCTGGGCGGAAGGCTGGGACCGGCGACACATGCCCTACAGCGATCGCCAGACCAAGGCTCAGTGGCCGCAGGTCTGGGTGCACCCGGACGACCTGGCGCGTGCGCGCGAACTGTTGCGCGACGCAGACGTCGTGCCGACGACGCGTTCGCTGGACTACAACTACGCGCCGCCGACTGCCGCGTTCGCGAGCTCCGGCAGGCCCGGACGGTTGCGGCTCTGGCTGTTGTCGGCCTGTGCCGCCGCGGTCGTGCTGTTCGCCCTGCACCTGTTCGGAATCCTGTAGGACGGTGATGCCGGTTGCACCGCCACGCCCGGTGCGATTGCTGCGGACGACCGCGCACGCGTGCGGATACTGGCCCGGCCGCAGCGCGCGCAACGTGATGCTCGACGCCGACGCGAGCGCGCCCGGAGAGGTTTTTGCGGACCTGCTCGCCGCGGGGTTTCGCCGCAGCGGCGAGGCGATCTACCGGCCACGCTGCGATGCCTGCAACGCATGCATCCCGGTGCGCCTTCCTGTCGTCCTGTTCCGCCCGGATCGCGGCCAGCGCCGTTGCCTGGAGCGCAATGCGGACCTGTCCGTCACGCTCGAACCCGCCACATCCGACGCCAGGACCATCGAACTCTATCGACGGTACGTGGATGCGCGGCATCCCGGCAGCGGCATGAGTACCGATGACGCCGACGATTTCGTCGCCATGTTCTTCACGGCATGGGCGCAGACAAAATTCGTCTGCGTCCGCGCCGACCAGGAATTGCTGGCGGTGGCGATCACCGACATCACGCGCATCGGTTGTTCCGCCGTTTACACGTTCTTCAATCCGGCGAAGCAGTACGCGGCGCGTGGGCTGGGCACGTTCTCGGTCCTCGCGCAGGTGGCCCTGACGCGCGCGCTGGGCCTGCCGCACCTGTACCTCGGATACTGGCTCGACCAGCATCCGAACATGCACTACAAGCAACGGTTTCGGCCGCAACAACATTTGCAGGCACAGGGCTGGATCGACGCTGGCGCTTAAGACGGGCGCTAGCGTCGACGAACCTCGCGCCGATTTATTCCGCTGATTCCGAAGGCAGCGCGACTTCGCTCGCCTTCGTCGTTGGCGCCCAGGCAGGCGCCGCGCGTTTCGCCGTGCTGCGGGCGAAGCCGAAGCGCCCATCCTGCTGCACCGCGATCACCAGCTTGATCATGCCGACTGGAACCATGAGCTCGAGTTCGAGCACGTTGCCCTGCTCGCTCAGGGCATGGATCTTCATCTCGAACAATGCGCCGCCCGAATCAATTTCGCTGCAGAGCACATGCCTGCCACCGGGCCCGTCATGCAGATACGGCTCGACTGCGTCGCCGAGTTCCGTGATCGCAGTCGGGAACAGGAACACCGCGTACTGCACCGGATCGCTCATGGTTCCGTTCCCTTGTCGAAATGGATGTCGATGGAAGCAGCGACGCTCCGCGCACGCGCACGCGCCGTCTCGATGTCGGCGGCGCGGGCGAGCGCGACGCCGAGGCGCCGTTGACCCGAGACACGCGGCTTGCCGAACAGTCGCACCGAAGTGTCGGGTTCCATCAGGGCCTCGCGCACGCCCGAATAGCGGGGTACGCCATCGCCGTTGCCGAGGATGGCGCATGAAGCCGACGGGCCGCGCTGCACGATCGACCGAATCGGCAGGCCGAGGATCGCCCGTACATGCAGTTCGAACTGGTTGGGCTCCTGCGAGACGAGCGTCACCATGCCGGTATCGTGCGGTCGTGGCGAGACTTCCGAGAACAGCACGTTTTCGCCCGCGATGAACAGCTCGACACCGAAGATTCCAGTGCCACCCAGCGCGCCGGTGATGGCGGCCGCGATGCGCTGGCACTCCGCCAGCAATGGCGACGACAGCGCATGCGGCTGCCAGGATTCGCGGTAGTCCCCGTCAATCTGCAGATGCCCGATCGGCGCGCAGAACGCCGTGCCGTCCGCATGACGAACCGTCAACAGCGTGATCTCGCAGTCGAATGCGATAAAGCCCTCGACGATGATGCGGCCACCGCCGGCACGGCCACCTTCACGGGCATGGACCCATGCGGCTTCCGCCTCCGTGGCCGACCGAACGATGCTCTGGCCCTTGCCGGAGGAACTCATCAGCGGCTTGACCACGCACGGCAGGCCGAGCTCGGTGATCGCGCGCCGGTAGTCCGCCTGGTCGTTGACGAACCGGTAAGGCGACACTGGCAGTCCGAGCTCTTCAGCCGCCAGTCGCCGGATGCCCTCGCGATCCATGGTCAGCTGCGTTGCGCGCGCGTTCGGTACCACCGTGGTGCCTTCGCGTTCAAGCTCCACCAGGGTTGCGGTGTGGATGGCCTCGATTTCGGGCACCACCCATGTCGGCCGCTCGCGCTCAACGAGACTGCGCAACGCCGATCCATCCAGCATGTCGAGCACGTGCGCTCGATGCGCGACGGCCATGGCAGGGGCGTGCGCGTAACGGTCGGCGGCGATCACCTCGATGCCGAGCCGCTGGGCCTCGATGGCGACCTCGCGTCCAAGTTCCCCGGCGCCGAGCAACAGCAGGCGACCGGCCGCGGATGTCAAGGGTGTTCCCCACTGCATACAACGCGCTCCCGTGCGACGGTGCCCGCAGTCTAGGGGCCGGCGTGGTCGAAGGGTCGCGCTGCTGCCAGAATGCAGGCATGTCGAATAAATCTTTCCGCTGGCGCGCGCGCTGTGCGTCAGGTTTGGTATTGCTCGCGTGCCTGGGAACCGCGGTGTCCGGCCGGGTCGATCCGGCCGGGAAGGCGCCTTCCTCCCGCGAAGAGTCGTGGATGAGAGTGACGCTCGAGGGTCGCAAGATTGGCCATCTGCAGTCGGTCCGCGAGGCCGGAGGCGGGCAAGTAGTCACCACGGCCACGACGCGATTCGAGATCGATCGCGCCGGGACTCCACTGGCATTCGAGAGCATCGAGCGTCATACCGAGACGTCCACGGGCAAACCGCTCGCGTTCGAATCGAGCACGCGGATGGGCGGATCGCTCAGCTCGACAACGGGGCGCATCGACTCGCAAGGCGTCCTCAGGGTCGAGCAACGCAATGGAGCGACCGTCGACAAGCGCAGCGTGGTCTGGCCAGCCGGCGCGGTGCTGAGTGAAGGTGCCCGGCTGCTCGAGATCAAAGCCGGCCTGGCCCCGGGAACACGCATCGCCGTGCCGACTTTTTTCGGGGATTCGTTGCTGGCCGCGACCACACACCTGCACGTGATCGGCCCCGAGCGCACCATGCTCGTAGGTCGCAATGCGAACCTGGTGCGCGTCGAACAGTCGATTGAGTTCTCGGGCGCGCGCATCGAAGGCACGGTGTGGGTAGACGCGATGCACCAGCCACAGCGCATCCGCCTGCCTCTGCTCGGCGTCTCCCTCGAAATGATTGCCTGTGATCGCGCGTGCGCGATGGCACCTAACCAGCCCTCGGATGTGCTGGCACGTTCGCTGGTGCCGGCACCCGCAGGACTCGACCGCCGCGCGCTCGATGGGCCTTTGCGCTACCGCGTGCGACTGGCGCCGGGTGCGGGCAGCACCCAACTCATCGATACCGCGGAGCAGCGCGTCCGCGAATTGCCGGGTGGCGAACGCACCTGGGAGGTCCTTGTCACTCCGGATGCCAGCGCCTCGAACGCGCCTGCACCGACCACGGTCGAGACGCGCCCGACGCCGTGGCTGCAATCCGACGATGCCGATGTGCAGCGACTTGCGCGCGCCGCCGTGGGCAAAGCGGTGACCGCGGCGGAACGCATGCCGCTGCTCGAGGCAGCGGTGCGCGCGCACATCCACAGCAAGAACTTAAGCGTCGGCTACGCGTCGGCGGCCGAGACGGCGGACTCCGGCGAAGGCGATTGCACCGAGCATGCGCTGCTGCTCGCGGCCATGGCGCGAAGCGAAGGTATCCCGGCGCGCGTCGTGAGCGGCCTTGCGTTCGCGCCGGAGTTCGTCGGACACGAGCGCGTGTTCGTGCCGCACGCATGGATGCAGGCCTGGGTGGATGGCCGCTGGAAAAGTTACGACGCGGCTTTGCGTGGATTCGATTCGGGACACATCGCCTTCAGCGTGGGCGATGGCGATCCGGTCGGCTTCTATCACAGCGTCAGCCTGCTCGGCACCACCGAGATCGTCGCGGCGGTGCCGGTTCCGGTGCCCGTGTCGCCGAGTACCGAGACGATGCACTGATGCACGACGTGGCGCGCGCGCCTGCAGGGGCCGTCGGATACTGCGCGCGCGTAGTCGCCGGCTTCTTCGCCTTGCTGGCGATCGTCCCCGCGGCGGAGCCTGGCTTCGGCTCGCCCGAAGTCGCTGGGGTCGTGGTCGACGCGGATCTCGCGGAGATCAGCGGACTTGCCGTGTCGCGCCGGCATCGAAACGTGCTTTGGGCCGTCAACGACAGCGGCAACGGGCCACGCCTGTTTGCGCTGTCGCCCGGTGGGCGCAAGCTTGCGACATTTGAAGTCCTGGGAGTCGACAACCTCGACTGGGAAGACCTCGCGTCCTTCAGTCACGAGCGACGCCACTACCTGCTCATCGCCGACACGGGCGACAACGGCGGGGTACGCGCCACGCTCGACCTGGTGCTGGTCGAGGAGCCCGCCTTGCTGCGCCCCGGGCGCATCGCGCCTGTCGGTCGACTGACGTTCCGGTGGCCCGATGGCCCACGCGACTGCGAGGCGCTCGCCGTGGACGACGAGCACGGTGAGATCCTGCTGCTGTCGAAAAAGCGGGTACCGGCGCAACTATTCCGCCTGCCCCTTTCGGAGTTGTTCCGCTCGACTCCTGGAGCCATCGCCGTGGCGCAGGAGATCGCGCAGGTGCGCGCGTTGCCACAGCCCACGACAAAGGAACTGGCGATCACTTCGCGCCTTGGACGCTATCGCGCCCAGATCAGCGGCATGGCGCTGCGCGACGACGGATTGCTGGCCGTCCAGACCTATCGCGATACTTATGTTTACCGACGCATGCCCGGCGAAAGCTGGCGGCAAGCGCTGCGTGGGGCCCCGCAGGCGCTCAACATCACGGCCATGCCCCAGCCGGAAGCGGTCGCATTTGATACCCGGACGGGTGACCTGTTCATCGCCTCCGAGCGCATTCCTTCGCCGATCCTGCGGGTGCGTCGACTGCGGGCCCAGACCCGCCGCCACTAAGGCGCGTGCAGGGTAGATATCTTTATGATATCTTCTTGACACTCACAGGAGCAGGCAAATGACTCAGGAAAGGCGGGTACGTACAGCGTCCGGATTGGCGGTGCTGTTGTTGTTGTTGGCGCTGCATGGCGTCGCAATCTTCTTGCTCATGCGGGGCATGGTGGTGATGGTGCCCGTGCTGGTGGTGTTGTTCGTCCTGCTGTTCGGACTTTTCATCGTGCAACCGAACCAGGCCGTGGTCCTGCAGTTCTTCGGCCGCTACATCGGCACCGAGCGCCAGGAGGGATTGCGCTGGGCCAACCCGTTCTACTCGAAGAAGAAGGTCAGCTTGCGCATTCGCAATTTCGAATCGGCCAAACTCAAGGTCAACGAGATCGAGGGCAGTCCGATCGAAATCGCGGCGGTGGTCGTGTGGCAGGTGGTGGATTCCGCAGAGGCGCTGTTCGAAGTCGACGATTACGAGAATTTCCTGCACGTGCAGAGCGAAGCGGCCTTGCGGCAGATGGCGACGAGCTATCCGTACGACCTGCACGACGAGCACAAGATCGCATTGCGATCGCACTCGACGGAAATCAGCGAACACTTGCAGCGCGAGGTCCAGGAACGCCTGTCGAAAGCGGGCATCACGGTGATCGAGGCTCGCATCTCGCATCTTGCCTACGCGCCGGAAATCGCCCACGCCATGCTGCAGCGCCAGCAGGCGAACGCCGTCATCGCCGCGCGGACCCGCATCGTCGCCGGTGCCGTCGGCATGGTCGAACTCGCGCTGGTCGAACTCGAGAAGAACGGTGTTGTACACCTCGACGAGGAACGCAAGGCGGCGATGGTGAGCAACCTGCTGGTCGTGCTCTGCTCGGAGCGCGGCACGCAGCCGATCGTCAACGCGGGCACGTTGTACTGACGGGGCGCCGGCGTGTCCACACCTGAACTGGCAGGGGTTGCGCTGCCGTTCGCGTTCGTGGCGGTACTGCTGCCGACCGCCTGGCTGCGGCGCCTTGCGCGGCGGGGCCCGCCCGAATGAGCGAGCGCAAGGCGTATCCGTTGCGCATCGGAGCAGACGTGCTGGCAGCCATGCAGCGCTGGGCGGACGACGACCTGCGCAGCCTCAACGCGCAAATCGAGTTCGTATTGCGAGAAACTCTGCGCCAGCATTCTCGTTTGAAGACACCGGACGCCAAAGGTGCCCGGTCACCTGACGGCAAATAGGGAGCGACGCATGGCTGCACAACGTTTCCAGCACGTGGTCGCGGAGGTGACCGCGAAACTGATGACCGATCCGAAGGAACGGATCCAGTCG
>JBKJSW010000418.1:0-3915 GCA_046595765.1 Ahniellaceae bacterium | reverse complement strand
CCAGGCTCGACCGGGAGGCCGGCCCGAGTTTCGCAGAGATCCACGTACCAACTTCATGCCGGCATTGCGAGCATCCGCATTGCATGAAGGATTGCCCACCCGATGCGATCCACCGTGCGCCCAACGGCGAGGTGTTCATCGCCGATAACTGCATTGGTTGCGGCAATTGCAAACGCAACTGCCCGTACGGCGTCATCCAGATGGCGTCGAAGCCGCCGACGAAGCCTGGCCTGCTGTCATGGCTGCTGTTCGGCGCGGGCAGCGGACCGGGCGAGGCGCCGCACGATCCAGCGGCAGACGCGAAGAAGGATCCTGCGAAGCCGTCCGCCCCGAAGAAGGCGGTCAAGTGCGACATGTGCAAGGACCTCGCAGGAGGTCCTGCCTGCGTACGCGCCTGCCCGACCGGCGCCGCGGTCCGCATCTCGCCGGAAGAGTTTCCCGCCTACGCGCAGTCGCGGCGGTGATGGTGCAATTTTCAACCCGCGCCCCTGTTTTTTCCCTTCTCCCTTCGGGAGAAGATGGCGCGCAGCGCCGGGTGAGGGGACCATGTTGCGCCAGAGGGGGAGTCGCCTTCTTGGCAAGCTCGGCCCCTCACCCTTACCCCACCCCAGCCCTTCGGGCGTTCCTGTGCGCGCGAGCGGTGCTCGCAAGCGCGCCCGGTCACCCTGTAGGAAGAGGGGTTCACCCACTGCAGCTGCTCGGCTCGACGGTGGTGTGGCGCGATGCATGATTCCTTCCTGACGTACGCCAAGAAGCGCTACCTCTGGGTGGCGCTGGTGCTGATGTTCGGCAGTCTCGTTGCCTACGTCTGGCATGACCCTTCGCCGCACCCGAATGGCGGCACCTGGCTCGGCTACACGCTCGGCACCATCGGCGCGTTGCTCATCTACTGGCTGACGACCTACGGGCTGCGCAAGCGCAGCTATGCCAGCAATCTCGGTTCGGTCGGTGGATGGCTGTCGGCGCACGTGTACCTCGGCAGCGCGCTGCTCCTGGTCGCGCTCCTGCATTCCGGCTTCCAGTTCGGCTGGAACGTGCACACCCTCGCCTTCGCCTTGATGACGCTGGTGATCGTTTCCGGCTTCGTCGGTGTGTATGCCTACCTGCGCTATCCCGCGCTGATGACGCGCAATCGCGAAAACGCCTCGCGGCAGACCATGATCGAAGAGATCGCCAGCCTCGACCAGCAGTCGCTGCAACTGGCGGACGGCATCGACGCAAGGATGCATGCAATCGTGGCCCGTTCCATTGACAACACGCGCTTCGGCGGGGGCGTACTCGGAATGTTGCGCACCAACGACGCGTCCGAGCAGGCGCTCAAGCAAATCCGCGATGCGCTGGACAAGCGCGAAAAGGCAGGCAGATCCGAAGAGCCGCGCACGCAGGAGATGCCGACCATGTACGCGATGGTCGACTTCCTCGCGGCCAAGGCCACCGACGTCCAGGCCGAGACGATGCGCAAGCTGGTCGATGCGCTGTCGCGCAAGAAGGCGCTGGCATCGCGCGTCAGCCGCGACATACAGCTGCAGTCCCTGATGGAACTCTGGTTGTATGTGCACGTACCGCTGACGTTCGCGCTCCTTGCGGCGCTGACCGCGCACATCATCGTCGTCTTCTTCTACTGGTAGGCCGCCATGCGCTGGTTTGTCCGTCGCATCACCCGCAAGGGCAAAGGCAACGTCGGTTACCAGGACTTCGCGTTCGACGGTGACACGTTGACCGTTGGTCGTGGCAGCGACCAGGTGATTGCGCTGACCGATATCCGCAGCGCGCTCGCGCACGCCACGCTGACGGCACTCGGTGGCGGGCGGATCCGGATCGAGTCGCAGGTCGTCACTGGCGTCAAGGTCGACGGCCGCAGCGAACGCAACGCAATCGTCAAGCGCGGCTCGATCATCGAGTTCGGCGGCGTGCGGCTCAAACTGCTGGATGCTCCAAAGGGTTTCGATGCCGCCGTCGAAGTCAGCCCCCTCGAGTCAGTGGAATCCCGCGTCGCGGCGCAGGCGCTCAATACCTCGCTCGCGGACACTTGGCTGTCCAAACGACGCCCAGCCTGGTTCCTGTTCGCGGTGGTCGCCCTGCTGTTCCTGCTGTTGCCGATGTTCGCGCACTTCGTGCCGCAGACACGGTCAGTGATCGACATCATTCCGTTGACCAGCCGCGCCACCTGGCAGTCGGGGGAGCTCGCGCGTGCGCATCACACCTTTGGCGATCGCTGCGAAACCTGTCATGAGAAGCCGTTCCAGCCAGTGCGCGACGAAGCCTGCGGTGCCTGCCACGGAGCTGTTGCGGCACACGCCGATCCGAAGCGTTTCAATCTGCCGGAACTCGGCAACACGCGCTGCGCCCACTGCCATCGCGACCACAACGGTGCCGACAAGCTGATCGACGCGCAGCAGTCACTCTGCTCCGATTGCCATCAGGATCTAAAGGCCCGCAGCAAGAACGCCACCAAGCTGGTTGACGCCGCTGACTTCGGTACCGCGCATCCCCCGCTCAAGGTGAACCTGCCGGGCTGGAACGACGAAGGCCGGTTCACGCCCATGCGCGTCGAGCTCAAGCCAGAGTTGCGCGAGGCTTCAGGGCTCAAGTTTCCACACGCGTTGCACCTGGACAAGGGCGGCCTGAAGGGCCCTGAGGGCCTGAGCGTGCTCGCGTGCGGCTCGTGCCATGCGGCCGAACCCGGTGGCGGACGCATGCTGCCCGTCGACTTCGAAACCATGTGTCAGAGCTGTCATCGCCTCGACTTCGACGTGCTCGCTCCGGATCGGCAGGTACCCCACGCCAAGATTCCCGAGATCCTCGCGATGCTGGACGAGTATTACGCCGGCCGCGCGCTCGCGGGCGGCTACGAAGACGCGCGCGCACCGATGATCGTCCAGCAACGCCGCCGACCCGGTCAATCGTTGACACCACAGCAAACCATCGAGGCGCGCGCATGGGCGGGCAACCGCGCCAGCGAGATCGGCGAGAGTCTTTTCGTCGGACGCGCCTGCAACGTCTGCCACACGGTCACGCGCCAGGAAGGCTCGGCGCAGGACATCTGGAAGGTGGATCCGGTACGGGTGGCGGGTTCCTGGTTTTCCAAGGCGCTGTTCCCGCATGCCGGCCACAGCACCATGGATTGCGTCGATTGCCATGCCGCGAACACGTCAAAATCGAGCACCGACCTGCTGATTCCCGGGATCGACAATTGCCGCCAGTGCCATGGCGGCGAAGCCGCGACCAAGCGGGTCGAGTCGACCTGCATCACCTGCCATCGCTACCACGACTCGCCCTACCAGCTCATGGGCGATCTGCAGCGCGCAGCACGCGACAGGGCCGACGTGCCTTCGGTCAGCGACACGAAACTGTAGGTCGCGCATTCGCCGACCGACGCGCGCCAATGGACTACCGTTGCGACTTGCAATCAGTTTCCAATGCCACGCAAATAGCGGGAAAGCACGGACCGCAGCCACGCGGTCCGTGCAGAAGCTCGCCGTGAGTGGCCGCTTCGTCTCAAGTTTGAGGGGGACGAGTCGACCTCCGCGGACGAAGGAAGTGCGTGAAGACGAAGCGGCCCACTTGCGTTCCGTGCCGCCGGCCTGCGCCACACCCACTTCGAAAATGCAATCCGCCGTAGACGCGCGCATCGGCCGCCTCGGTCGCCGCCTCGGTGAGTGAGTCGAATTGTCGAGTGATGGGCTTTGCCGGCAGCGCCACCAGCGGAGCGGGCAACGGGACTGCGCCGGCGTTGAACGTACGGACAAATGCGACGCCATCCGTGCCGAAGAACTCGCGAAGCACCGAGGTGCCCGCGCCGGTTGCGGTCGGCAATGCACATGGGTAATCCGGATACGGCGGCGTGACCAGGAACGGTCGCCACATGGGGTCACTGGCAGTGTGCGGGTTGCCATCCGCTGGGCCGACGATGGC
>JBKJSW010000412.1:0-3667 GCA_046595765.1 Ahniellaceae bacterium | reverse complement strand
GGTCGCACGAGCCGAAGTCGGAGTGGCAATGAGCATCGAACAGCTGGTGGACACCGCGCAGGCCATGGTCGCGCCGGGCAAAGGCATCATCGCCATCGACGAGTCGACGAGCACCATCCAGAAGCGCTTCGTCGGCGTCGGCATCGAGTGCTCGGAGGCCAACCGCCGCGCGTATCGCGAGCTGCTGCTGACCGCGCCGAATCTGTCCGATCACATCTCGGGCGCGATCCTGTACGACGAAACGCTGCGCCAGTCGACCCGCGACGGGCGCCGTTTCACCGACGTGATGACAGCGGCCGGCATCCTGCCCGGCATCAAGGTCGACAAGGGCGCGCATGCGCTCGCGGGCTTCCCGGGCGAGATGGTGACCGAAGGCCTCGACGGACTGCGCGAGCGCCTGCGCGAGTATTCTGAACTCGGCGCGCGCTTCGCCAAGTGGCGCGCGGTCATCAACATCGGCGAAGACGCACCCACCGCCACCTGCATGGACGCGAACGCGCACGCGCTCGCGCGTTACGCGGCGCTGTGCCAGGAGGCCGGCATCGTGCCCATGGTCGAGCCCGAGGTGATCATGGACGGCGACCACGACATCGACACCTGTTACGACGTGACCGAGGCGGTCCTGCGCTCGCTGTTCGCCGCGTTGTACGAGCACGGCGTGATGCTGGAAGGCACGATCCTCAAGGCCAGCATGGTGATCGCCGGCAAGGATTCACCAGACCAGGCGGACATCGAGGACGTCGCCGAGTACACCGTGCGTTGCCTGCGCGCGACGGTGCCGGCCACGATTCCGGGCATCGTTTTCCTCTCGGGCGGGCAGAGCGACGAGGCCGCGACCGCCCACCTCAACGCGATCAACCAGGCCGAGAACCTGCCGTGGACGGTGTCGTTCTCCTACGGCCGCGCGATGCAGACCGCCGCGCTCACGCTGTGGGCCAAGGACATGCACAACAACTACGCCGAGGCGCAGCGCACCGTGGCCGCGCGTGCGCGCGACAACGGACTGGCCGCACTCGGACAGTGGCGCTGACGAGGTCGCCGCACTCACGCCGCGTGATCAGCTAAAGCGATTGAACTCACTGCGAGCCGGCGCGATACCGCCCGCCCCGCGCGCCGTGGCTCGCGGCCCAGCCCGGTGAATGGCCCGGCCCGCGCAGTCCGCTGCCTGGGGTCTTCATCGCTTGTTCGCGTGCCACACGCAAAAGTGTTGGATGTCCGAGATCCTGCACCCGAGCGGTCCCTGTGTTCCGCATGTCGCCGCGCTCAAGGCAGGCGAGGTTCGGCGCTGGTGCGGTTGCGGACGCAGCGCGATGCTGCCTTGGTGCGAGAGCCGGGATGCGTGCTGTGGCGAACGGTCGCGCGGATTCGCGGTCGTACGAACCCGCGTCGTGTGGCTTTGTTCGTGTCTCCGAACTGACAATCCGCCGTATTGCGACGGCTCGCACTCCTTGCACGAGGACGCTCCATGACGCCCGCTTTCAAACGTTGCCCCCTGATTGGTGGTCTGCGGGGTGCGTGTCTGCTGGCGTTGCTCGCGACCCTCGCGGCCTGCGGCAAGGGAGAAGAGGATGGGTCGAAGGGCCGCGGCGGCGGGGCCGACCGCGAGATCGGCGTGGTGCTCGTCGCCGCGAAGACGGAACCGTGGGGCGATGTGCTGCCCGTGACCGGCACTTCGCAGGCGAACGAGTCCGTGACGCTGACCGCCAGTGCGACCGAGCGCGTCACGCGCGTCGCGTTCAACGACGGCGACCAGGTCGCGACCGGGCAGGTCCTCGTTGAACTTGCCCGCAGCGAAGAGAGTGCCGGCATCGCCGAGGCGCAGGCAACCCTCGCGGAAGCCGATGCGCAGGTCCGCCGTCTCGAGCCGCTCGCGCAGCGCGGCATCGTGCCACGTGCCGAATTCGAGACCCAGCGCGCTGCGCGCGACGCCGCGCGTGCGCGCGTCGCGTCCGCGAACGCGCGCCTGGGGGATCGCGTGATCAAGGCGCCGTTCGCCGGCGTGCTCGGACTCCGGCAGATCAGCGCGGGCACGGTGCTGGCGCCGGGCGATGCAATCGTCACCCTCGACGACGTGTCGAGCATCAAGCTCGACCTCGCCGTGCCGGAGCGCGACATGGGTCGAGTGTCGGTCGGCCAGACGCTGGTCGCGACCAGCGGTGCGTTCGCGGGCGCGGAATTCCCTGGCGTCGTGACCACCATCGAAAGCCGCATCGATCCCCTGTCGCGCACCGCGACGGTGCGCGCGCGGCTCGGCAACCCCGACGCGAAGCTGCGTCCCGGCATGCTCATGGGTGTGGATCTCATCGCGCTGCCGCGCAATGCCGTCGTGGTTCCGGAAATCGCGATCCAGGCGCGCGGAACCCGGCAGTACGTGATGGTCGCCAGCGCCGAGCAGGTGGCGCGCGAGCGCACGGTCACGGTGGGCTCGCGCCGACGCGGCATGGTGGAGATCGTCGAAGGACTCGAGCCCGGCGAACGCGTCGTCACCGACGGCCTGGTGAAGTTGCGCAACGGCGCGCGCATCACCGAGGTCGATGTACGCGGCAACCCTGTGCGAGGAGGCCAGTCCGCGGTCGCGGGCAAGCCCGCCCCGCGCGCCACCGCGGCGCCCGGCGCCGCTCCATGATTCTCTCCGATCTCGCCGTCAAACGACCCGTGCTGGCGATCGTCGCCAGCCTCATCATCGTCGTGGTCGGCGCGCTCGCCTTCACGCGACTGCCTCTGCGCGAGATCCCAAGTATCGATCCGCCGATCGTTTCCGTGCAGACCGCGTACCCCGGCGCCAACGCCAGCGTCATCGAGGCGCGCATCACGCAGCCGCTCGAGGATGCGATCGCCGGCATCGACGGCATTGAACTGCTGCAGTCGTCCAGCCAGAACGGCCGCTCGAACATCACCATCGAATTCGCGCTCGACCGCGACATCGAAAGCGCGGCCAACGACGTGCGCGATGCGGTGTCGCGCAATGCGGACGACCTGCCCGAGCAAGCCCAGGCTCCGACGGTGGAGAAGGCGGACGCCGATTCCGAAGTGGTGATGTGGCTGAACCTCGAAGCGCCGGCGATGAACTCCCTGGAGCTGACGGATTTCGCGGAACGCCAGATCGTGGATCGCCTGTCCTCGATCGACGGTGTTGCCAACGTCACCGTGGGCGGTGGCCAGCGCTACGCCATGCGCATCTGGCTCAAACGCGACGAACTCGCCGCGCGTGGCCTCACCGTGGCGGACGTGGCCACCGCGCTGCGCCGCGAGAACGTGGAACTTCCGGCCGGCCGGCTCGAATCCGCCGAGCGCGACTTCATCCTGCGCCTGAGTCGCAGCTATCGGGGCGAGAAGGATTTCGAGTCGCTGCCGATCGCGCAGCGCGACGGTCGCGTGGTCACGCTGTCCGAGGTCGCGAACGTCGAACTTGCGTCGGCCGAGATCCGCAGCGAGTTTCGCGGCAACGGCTCGCAACAGCTCGGTCTCGGCCTGGTCAAGACTTCCACCTCGAACTCGCTTGATGTCGCCAAGGCCGCGCGTGCGGAAATGGACGCGATCAACAAGACGCTGCCCAAGGGCGTGCGGCTGCTGGTCGCGTTCGATACCACCATCTTCATCGAGGCCGCGCTGGTCGAGGTCTACAAGACGCTGGCCGAAGCCACGCTGCTGGTGGTGATCGTGATCT
>JBKJSW010000350.1:0-9422 GCA_046595765.1 Ahniellaceae bacterium | reverse complement strand
CAGCACCTCGCCCGCCCCTTCGATGGCGCGCGCGTAGCGGTCGCGCACGTGCGCCGGCAGCAGCGGGCTCGCGAGCACCGCACGCGACGGCGCCGCCAGCATCTGCGGGAGATCGAGCTTTTCGCGAACGGCAAAGCGGTCGCGCGCGCCGATCGCATGGATGCGGCCGAGCAGCCGGCCGAGCCACGCGGCGGTGTCGACCTGCTCGAGTTCGGGCGCGCGTCCGCCGCGACGCGGGTACAGCGCGTAACGAAAGCCCTCGTGCGTGAAGCGTTGCCGTCCCTCGATCGTCATCGGCGCGACCACGGGCAACTCCGCTTCCGCCAGCTCCAGCGCGAACGCGTGTTCCTCGTCGATCTGCGCATCGGTCCAGCGACCCGGCCGGTAGAATTTGGCGACCAGGAACGTGCCGCCTTCGATGCCCACCTGGTAGACGCGGTTCTCGAACGAGTTGAGCGCGAGCAGGCGGCCATCCGCCGCCAGCCCCTGCGCCTCGATCGCGTCGAGCACCACTTCGGGCGACAGGTTCGCGTACGGCGTCGTCGAGAGTGCGTTCACCGTCCTGCCTCCGATACCGCGGCAGCACTCGCCTGCGCGGCGTCGAGGGCGCCGGCGACGAGCGCCTTGGGCGCAGTGCCTGCCGCCACCCTGATGTCGCGGAAGCCTAGCGAACCGGCGAGGGCTGCGAGGCGGTCGCTGCTCACCAGCACCGTCGCGCGCGCGAGCGCAGTGAAGGCAATGCCCGCGAGATCCGGCAGCGCGCACAGCGCCTCACCGCTCGTGGCGAGCAGGAGTGCTCGCGGCTGCGCCGCCAGCAACTCCCCGAGTCGGGCGCGATGACGGCTGTCCCAGCGCGAAGGCGCGCGCCGGTAGGTCGCGATTTCATCCACCTCGAGTCCGCGAGCGCGTAGTCCTGCGGCCAACTCGGTGCGTCCGCCAGGCGCCTTCACCAGCACCACGGTACCGTCGACACTCTCGAGTTCCGGCATCGCCAGCACGCCCTCGCTGTCGTGGCGTAGTGGCGGGCAGCGCGCCACGACGCCACGTCGCGACAGCGCCGCTCGCGTGCCGGGCCCCACTGCCAGCACGCGCGTCCCGGGACTGAACGCAAGCCCGGGACACGCGCGCCAGGCGAACCGCACGGCTGCGGGACTCACGAACAACCAGGCCGCGGCGTGGTGGCGCGCGCGCAGTCGCGCGGCGAGCGGGCCCGGGGCCGGTGCGGCGCGCAGGCTCAGCGCCGGCAGCACCAGCACGTCCGCGCCCTCGCACTGCAAGGCGCGCACCAGCGCGGAGCGCTCGCCGCCCGCGCGCACGAGCCCCACGCGCCAGCCGCGCAGTGCCGAGTGGGAAGGGAGCCGGGAAGAAGTTCTCACGCCCCCGATGCTAGCAACAGCGCGCAGGGCACCCGAATGCGAATGAATCGTTGCCGGCACCAGGCGACCCCGGCGGCGCGTCACCACGGCGATTCCCGCGCGACGCGCGCGCAGGGGCGGAATGCGCCACCATGGCCGCCGTTGCACGCACACTGGCCGCAATGAAGCCGATCACCGACCTCAGCATCCTCGAGCGGCACCTGCTCTCCGGCATTCCCCTTGCGCGCGAGATGCAGATGCGCGTCGCCGAATACGATGGCCAGTGCCTGGTGCTCGTGGCGCCGCTCGCACCTAACGTCAACGACAAGGGCTGCGCCTTCGGCGGCAGCCTGGTGAGCCTCATGACGCTGGCGTGCTGGGGCCTGGCGACGTTGCGCCTCGGCGAGGCGGGCCACAGCGCGGAAGTCTTCGTGCAGGACTCGATGGTCAACTATCTTGAGCCGGTGTGGGGCGAGCTCGTGGTCGAAGCGCAGCAGTTGCTGGGCGATGGCGAGTGGACCGATTTCCTCGGCATGTACGCGTCGCGCGGCAAAGCGCGCATCACGCTCACTGCGCATGTGACCACCGCCGGAGGTGGTGTGGCGGCGCGCCTGTCGGCCCGTTTCGTCGCACTGCGGGGCGAAAGCGCGAACCTGCCGCGACCGGCCGATCCCGAACCGTTTGGAGTCCAGGCATGACGATCCTTTTTCAATTCCGCTGGCCGGTGGTGCTGCTCGCGGTCCTGTTCGCCGCTGCGGGCTGCGCCAGCGATCCCGCGGCAGGCGATGCGCGCAAGCTGGAAACCACGCTCTCGGCCTACCATTCCGCGCTGCGCTGGGGCAGCGTCGAGCAGGCGCTCGCGTTCCAGGATCCGGAGCCCTTGAAGACCACGCCCGTCAGCTCCTTCGAGCTCGAACGCTGGCGCCAGTTCCGCGTGGTCGGTTACCGCGCGTCGTCGCCGGCGACCACGTCCCCCGGGCACGTGCAGCAGCGGGTGGCGCTGGAACTCATCAATACCAACACCCAGGGCGTACGCAACCTGATCGACCTTCAGGACTGGCGCTACGATCCCGTCGCGAAGCGCTGGTGGCTGACCTCGGGGCTGCCGAGCCTCGACGCGCGCTAGGACCGACGGTTGGGGTGGCCCGATTCGACCGGGCCTGCCCGCGCCGCAAACGAGGCATAATTCGCGCCCGCGTTTCTGGCCTGCCGATGTTCTTCGAGCGTCTTCCCGAATTTTTCGCCAATCACATGATCCTCGCGACGACGTTCGTCGCGCTGCTGGCGTTCCTCATCAGCGGCGAATTCGCGCAACTGATGCGCAAGTACAAGGCACTCACGCCGCAGGCCCTCACGCAGCTGATCAACCGCCAATCGCCGCTGCTCATCGACATGAGCAGCCAGAAGGATTTCGACGCCGGCCACATCGTCGGCGCCCGGCACGTCCCGCTCAGCCAGTTCGATCCCGAGCACAAGGACCTGGTCAAGGTCCGCGAAATGCCGGTCGCGGTCTACTGCGCCAATGGACAGACCTCTTCGGCGGCGTGCGCCCGGCTGGCCAAAGCCGGCTTCACGCAGGTGAACTGGCTCGACGGCGGGCTCGCCACCTGGCGCGCAGCCAGCCTGCCGGTCACGCGCGACAAGCGCTGAGCCGCGGCGCCCCTGTTCGCTCGACTTTCCCCACCGTGGGATACTTCCGCTCTTTTCCCCGCTTCCAACCAGTTTCCGGAGATTCAAATGGCTGACGAAAACACCAACGGCGCGCTCGGTAACGGCGTGGACGAAAGCGCGCAGAACCTTGCGCAGGTCAATGTGCAGAAGATCTACATCAAGGACTCGTCCTTCGAGGCGCCGTCCGCGCCGCAGATCTTCCAGGACCAGGGACAGCCGCAAATCCAGCTCAACCTCGGGCAGCGCACCGCGTCCATCGGTCCCGACGTGTACGAAGTCGTGCTGACGGTCACGGTCACCTGCAAGCTCGCCGACAAGACCGCGTATCTGGCGGAAGTGCAGCAGGCGGGCATCTTCGGCCTCACCGGGTTCCCGCAGAGCGATTTGCAGGCCGTGCTCGGCACATTCTGCCCGCACACGCTGTTTCCGTACGCGCGCCAGGCGGTGGCCAACATGATCATGGATGGTGGTTTCCCGCCGTTCCAGCTGCAGCCGATCAACTTCGAGCAGATCTTCGCCGACCAGATGCAGCGCCAGCAAACCGCCGCCGCTGCACTGCCGATCGCCAACGCGTAACCCCATGGAGTGTATGGGGCCCATGGCATGAGCACCGCCGCCGCGCGTGTCGTGGTGCTCGGGGCCGGTTCCTGGGGCACCGCGTTGGCGATGCTGCTGGCGCGCAATGGCGCGAGCACCACGCTCTGGGGCCGTGATGCGGCGCAGGTCGCGCAGATGCGCGAGACGCGCCGCAACCTGCGCTATCTGCCCGACGCGACGCTGCCGGACGCATTGTCGCTGACCGACGATCTCGCGAACGCAGTCGCCGACTGCGACGTGATCCTCATCGTCACGCCGAGCCACGCCTTCGCGGAACTGGTCGCGGCACTGGCGACGCTGCCGTCGACACGCACCGGCGTGGCGTGGGCCACCAAGGGTTTCGAACCCGGATCCGGTCGATTCCTGCACGAAGTGGCCGAGCGGCTCCTCGGAACTGCAGTGCCGCTGGCCGTCGTCACCGGGCCTTCGTTCGCGAAGGAAGTGGCGGCCGGATTGCCGACCGCGGTCACCGTGCATTCCGAAGACGCCGAGTTCGCGGAACAGGTCGCGCACCTGCTGCACGCGCCGGCGTTCCGCGCGTACACCGGCACCGACGTCATCGGCGCCGAGCTCGGTGGCGCGATGAAGAACGTGCTCGCGGTCGCCACGGGCGTGGCCGACGGCATGCAGCTCGGCCTCAACGCGCGCGCCGGCATCATCACGCGCGGCATCAACGAGATGCTGCGCCTGACCCTGGCGATCGGGGGCCGCGCGGAAACGATCATGGGCCTGGCCGGCGTAGGCGACCTCGTGCTCACCTGCACCGGCGACCTGTCGCGCAATCGCCGGCTCGGCCTTGCGCTGGGTCGCGGTGTCGGGTTGGCAGATGCGGTGGCGGAGATCGGCCAGGTGGTGGAATCCGTGCAAACCGCGAACGAAGTGATGCGACTCGCGCACCGCCACGCGATCGAATTGCCGATCTCGCACGAGGTACAGCGCGTGCTCGCCGGCGAGATCACCCCGCACGCGGCGCTGCGCGAACTGCTCGCGCGCGAACAAAAGCCCGAGTATCCAGACGGCATGTTCCGCCAGGTCGCGGCAATTCCGTAGTCGCGGGGCGCGCGGACGGTGCATCCTGGGGCCTGTAAGAACCGCTCCGGCGGCGGGCCGCGGCTCCGATCGAGCCCGCTCGCACGAACTTTTCACGTCAACCGCGTTCTGATCCGGGTTCGCAATGCCGCACGCGGACACACATCACAACGACTGGAGACGCACAGAATGAAAACCAAAATGCTGGCGATGGCGCTGCTGCTCGGTGGCGCAATGACGGCCACCACCGTCTCGGCGCAAGACCCGCAAGGACTCTTCCTGCAGGGCAGGATCGGCTCCGCCAGCTCGTCCGCTGACGACTTTGACGACCAGGTCACCTCCTTCCAGTTCACCGGCGGCTATCGCTGGGGCGCGTTCGGCATCGAAGCGGGCTACGTCGACTTCAGCGGCTTCGAAGGCGAGGATCGCAACTTCGATCTCGATGCCGACATCAACGGCTTCACCCTCGGTGGCAATTACCGCACGTCGTTTGCCGACAGCTGGTATTTCGGCCTGCGCGCCGGCGCGTTCTTCTGGGAGGCCGACGCCGACACCGTGGTGCCCAGCTCGACCAGCCCGAACTCGTTCATCGTGGTGCGGCGCGACGCCAGCGCCACCGACTTCTATGCCGGTGCCAGCGTCGGTTACGACTTCAACGAGCAGTTCAGCCTGGGCTTGTCGTACGACTATTTCGGCCCGGAAGACAACGACGTCTCACTCGAGACCAACGTGCTGTCGCTGGTGGGCGAGGTACGTTTCTAACCTGCGTGTCCGGGCGCTGCACGGGCCGGGCTACGCCCGGCTCATGCGGCGCCGTCGAAGTCGAGTTGGCGCCAGGCCTCGTACACCACGAGCGCGACCGCGTTCGACAGGTTGAGGCTGCGGTTGCCGGGCCGCATCGGCAAGCGCAGTCGTTGCGCTGCCGGCCATGCATCAAGCATGGCCGGCGGCAATCCTCGCGTTTCGGAGCCGAACAGGAACGCATCACCGCGTGCGAATCGCGCGTGGTCGTAGCGCGTCACGCCGCGCGTCGACAGTGCGAACACCCGCGGCGCGCCCAGCGCGCGCAGGCAGGCATCGAGGTTCGCGTGGACGCGTACATCGGCGAACTCGTGGTAGTCGAGGCCGGCGCGCCTGAGCTTGGCGTGCTCCAGTGTGAAACCGAGCGGCTCGACCAGGTGCAGCGCCGCACCCGCGTTCGCGCACAGGCGGATCACATTGCCCGTGTTCGGCGGAATCTCGGGCTCGTGCAGGATGACGTGGAACATGCGTCGAGCGGGGTGTCTAGCGGCGCGCGGCGCAGGCGCCCAACGGAGCCGCGAGCACCGCGGACCAGCGCCCGTCCTCGACCGGCACAGCGGCCTGGTCCTTGAACGCGATGCGCGCCGCCCACTGCTTGCCCTTGTCGTCGCGAAGATTGGTCACGCCTTCGAATTGCAGCAGTCGCCGGGTTTGCTGCGCATAGGCCACGTCGATCTGTGGAGCGACGAGGCCGAGCAGGCCACTGATCTTGAGCCGGAACAGGTGCGACGGTACGCCGTCGATCGTCGGCGAACCAATCTTGCGCAAATTGAACGTGTACGAACGGCGGCTGGAAGGCACCGCGAAATCGACTGGCAATGTGGTGCCCGCCACCAGTGCACCCCAGTTGCCACGCACGTACTCGTCGAAACCGGCATCCGCCACCAGTCGCCGGCTCGCACCGAGCGCACCGCTCTTTTCCGCAGCGTCGCGGCGATCACGCACGAACGCCACGGTGCGTCCGCCGGCGCGGCGTACGCCCTCGCGGTAGCCATCGCGGCCATCGTCGAGCTGGAACGACGGCGCCACACGCGAAGCGGCGTAGTCTACGCGCTTGCGCGCGAACAGCGTGCCGTCCGGGCACCGGTATGCGACCAGCCGTTCGCGCGGTTTGCCGTCGACGGCGCGCAGCAGGTGGTGCTCGACGTAAAGCAGCCGACCACTGTCGGGATCGGTGGCGCGACCTTCGTAGGCAACGGTCGCCGCGGACGCGTCAACGGCGGGCGCAGTCGCGGCCGGCGCGTTGACAGACGCAAGTGCCAGCAGACATCCGAATAAACGCGTCTGTAGAGCGGAGCTCTGCTCCGCTCGCCTTGTTGGAGTTTCGCGAAAAGACGGCAGCCGAGCAGAGCTCGGCTCTACAAAAACCAGGGGATGCGGCGCGAGCGACCGGGCATGCGCTGCGGATGAGGTCGCGCGTGGCGCAGTTGGCATGGCGCGCTTCACCATGGCAGCGTTTTCCCTTGCCAGTCGCGCAGCGTTCCGGTGTCGGCGAGCGTGCTCGCGTCGATCACGCGCAGCAGTCCGGCCACGGAGTCGGGCGGTGACAGGGGCGCACGCGCGGTACCCATGTCGGTTGCGACCCAACCTGGATGCAGGGCGAATACCGCGATGCCCTGGTCGTGGAGCGCCAGCGCGCTCTGCCGCGTCGCCATGTTGAGCGCTGCCTTGCCGATGGCGTAACTCGGGGTGCCGAACGACCCGGTGCTGCCGATCGAGCCGAGGATCGAGGACAGGTTCACCACGCGCGGCGCAACGCCCTTGCCGAGCAGTGGCAGCAACGCCTGCGTCAGCAGCAGGGGCCCGATCGCGTTGGTGCGCAGGCTGAGCTCGAGGTTCTCCGCGCTGATCTCGCCGAAGCGTTCGCCGTCCGGCAGCACGCCCGCATTGTTGATCGCGACATCGATCGCGTCGCCCACCATCGCCGCCTCGCGCGCGAGCTCGGCGATGCTGGCGGGGCGCGTGAGATCGACCGGGAGGACCTTCACGTGGCCCGGATGCGCAAACGCGAGCTCGTTGAGTTCGCGCGCCTTGCCGGGCTGGCGGCAGGCCGCGACGATGCGGTCGCCGCGCGCCGCGAGCTGGCGTAC
Organism: Ahniellaceae bacterium; assembly: GCA_046595765.1. Lineage (GTDB taxonomy): Bacteria > Pseudomonadota > Gammaproteobacteria > Xanthomonadales > Ahniellaceae > JBBQNY01. Next base: position 1,879 of record JBKJSW010000350.1, on the reverse strand, counting down.
GAACTCGAGCCCGAGGCCGCGGCTCGCGCCGGTAACAAGGTAACGCGCCATGTGTCCGCCATATCGTTGCGATGGCGGAGCATAACTCCGCCACCGTTGGCGGGAAGTGGAGGGCTCCACAACGGGAAGTTCGCTCACAGGGGCACTGCTAGGATGCGCGCCTTCCTGAAACAGCAGAGCCCCGGCATGTCGGCTAACAATCTCCTTCTCCTTGCTGTGTGCGCCGCATTGACCGCCTTCGGCGGATGCGTGCCGGGCCGGTCAACCGTGCGCGACGACGCCTCATCGATGCCGGTGGCCACGGCAGCGACGGCGACGCGCGCCGACATCGCCTTTGATGAGTTCACGCTCGCCAACGGCCTGCGCGTCATCGTGCACACCGACCGCAAGGCGCCCATCGTCGCGGTCAACGTCTGGTACCACGTCGGCAGCAAGGACGAGCCGGCCGGCCGCTCCGGCTTCGCGCACCTGTTCGAGCACCTCATGTTCCAGGGTTCGGAGAATTATCGCGACGAGTATTTCCGTCCGTTTGAGCTGGTGGGCGCCACCGAACAGAACGGCAGCACCACCACCGACCGCACCAACTATTTCCAGAACGTACCCACCACCGCGCTCGACATGGCGCTGTGGATGGAGTCGGACCGCATGGGCCACTTCACCGGCGCGATCGACCAGAAGCTGCTCGATGAGCAGCGCGACGTCGTGCAGAACGAGAAGCGCGAGGGTGAGAACGAGCCTTATGGCCTCGCGTGGGACGCGATCACGCGTTCGCTCTATCCGGCGTCGCACCCCTACCACCATGGCGTGATCGGATCGATGGCCGATCTCAATGCGGCCTCGACGGACGACGTGAAGCAGTGGTTCCGCGCGTGGTACGGGCCGAACAACGCGGTGCTGGTACTGGCCGGCGACATCGACGTCGCGACCGCGAAGGCGAAAGTCACGCGCTATTTCGGCGACATTCCTGCCGGCCCGACGCTGGCACAGCCGCCGGTCGACGTCGCGCAGCGCGCCACGTCGACGCGCGCGGAAATGCAGGACGTGGTGCCGCAGTCGCGCATGCACCGCGTCTGGAACGTCGCGGCCTACGGCGACGCCGATTTCGAACTGCTGCAGCTGTTCTCGCAGGTGCTCGGCGGATCCAGGTCCTCGCGGCTCGATGCGCGCCTCGTGCACCGCGACCAGATCGCGGACAGTGTCTCGGCCGGCGCCTATGCGGCGCAGCTCGGCTCGCAGTTCCTTATCTCGGCCGACGTCAAGGCCGGTGGGGACGTCGGGAAGGTCGAGGCCGCGATCGACGAGGAACTGGACCGCCTGCTGGCGGAAGGCCCGACCGCAATCGAGCTCGAGCAGGCACGCACCGTGCTCAAGGCCGGCTTCGTGCGCGGCATCGAGCGCATCGGGGGCTTCGGTGGCAAGGCCGACGCTCTCGCCGAATGCACCGTCTTTACCGGCGACCCGGGTTGTTTCCGCACCTCTCTGGCGACGCTCGACGCCGCCACGCCCGCCAGCGTGCAGGCCGCCGGACGGAAGTGGCTGGGCGCAGGCGACCACACGCTCACCGTGGTACCGGGCAAGCGCACGCCGGTGGTCGAGGAGCCGGCCGTCGCGGCCGCGCCGATGATGTTGCCGGCGGCCGATGCGAAGTTCACGGTGGTCGCGAGCGATATCGATCGCCGCACCGGCGTGCCAAAGGTCAACGCCTTCCCGGAGCTCAAGTTCCCGGCGCTGCAGCGTACAAAGCTTACCAACGGCATCGACGTGGTCCTCGCCGAACGCCACGACGTGCCGGTGGTGCAGTTCTCGCTGGAGCTCGATGGAGGCTTCGCCAGCGACGACAAGTCGAGGCTGGGCAACGCCGCGTTCGCGATGTCGATGC
>JBKJSW010000433.1:0-3939 GCA_046595765.1 Ahniellaceae bacterium | reverse complement strand
CGCCGAACACCAGCGTGATGACGACGGCGGTCAGCAGCGCCTGCAGGCGCACGCGCGTGCGCGCCGCGGCGTAGGCTTGCCGCACCGCATCCGCGAAGCGCGTGCTCTCGAACGATTCGCGCGCGAAGGACTTCACCGTCGCCATCGCATTCAAAGTCTCGCCGGCGCGCGCCTGCGAATCGGCGACGCGATCCTGGCTGATCTTCGAACGCGCCTGCACGCGCCGGCCGAACAGCACGATCGGCAGCACGATAAGCGGGATGCCGATCGAGGCGAGTCCCGCGAGACGCGGGCTGGTCAGCGTCAACGCGACGGCGGCGCCGATCAGAATCACCACGCTGCGCAGCGCCACCGACGCGGATGAGGCAACCACTGTTCGGAGCAACTCGGAATCGGCCGAGAGACGCGACAGCAACTCGCCGGAGCGCGTGGTCTCGAAGAATTCAAGGTCGAGGCGCATGAGGTGCGCGTACACGCGCGCGCGGAGGTCAGCGACGACGCGCTCGCCGAGCAGGCTCACGAAATAAAAGCGCGCTGCGGTCGCCAGCGCCAGCACCACCGCCACGCCGAGCAGTCCGATGAACCAGCGGTCGATCTCGTCGGCGGCCTCACCGCGGAAACCCCGGTCGATCACGTAGCGCACCGCCACGGGCAGCGCGAGCGTGGCCGACGACGACAACACCAGTGCCGCCAGCCACGCGGCGATGAGACCCGGATAGGCGCGCAGGTAAGCACCCAGGGCGCGCAGCGACGTCAGCGCGACGCGTTTCGGGTTTTCAGGATCGGTCATGGGCGAGCGTGGCGTCTGCGCGAATGACGCCACGATACCGGCTCGTGAGTCCCTGATTCCCGTTGCAGCGTGCAGCACCCGCCTGCTGCTGGTAGAGCCAAACTTGCTCGGCTGGAAAGCCACGTGTCGGTCTGGCATCCGAGCGGAGCAAGGTCCGCTCTACAAGAGCGCGCGCAACACGGGACTTTGTAGAGCCGAGCTTGCTCGGCTGAAGAGCCTGCATCGCCGGGAACGCTCGAGCAGCTAGCGGGCTGCGACCCGGGGCTGCTCGGGTGAGCCGATGCCTCGCCAGTGGGCCTGGAGCGAGCCGGCGAAATCGCGCGGCTTTTCCATCATGGCCATGTGGCCGCAGCTCGGCAGGACCGTGACTGTCGGCTGAGGCCGGATGTGCGCGAGCGTCGCGACGGACGACACGTCGAGGATGCGGTCGTCGCGGCACCACAACACCAGCGTCGGCGAGTGGATGCGCGGCAGGTTGTCCTCGAGCTGGAACGCTTGCCGTCCCGTTCCGATCGAGGCAAACACCTTCGACTGGAATGCATGCGCGGACCGGTTGCGCGCAAGCAGCACGTCGCGCATGCGCGGCGGCAGCCACGGCGGCTGCGCGAACAGCTGTGCCATGAGGCCGTCGAATTCACCGGCCGTACGCACGTTGAACGGCGTCTCGCCACGCATGACCCGCAAGGCGAACGCATTGGGCTTGAAGCGCACGCCGGCGCTGTCGATCAGCGCCAGCGACTCGACCCGCTCCGGATGTGTCGCCGCGAACACGCCCGCGATATGCCCGCCCATCGAATGACCGACGAGATGCACGCGTTCGATCTGCTGCTCGTCCAGGAAACGCTCGAGACGCGCGACCTGCGCCGCGATGCCGTAATCGGAATGCAGTCGTCGTGTGGATGCGCCCCAGCCGGGAAGGTCCGGCACGATCACGCGACCGCCGCCGTCGATTTCCGCGACCAGCGGCAGGAAGTTCTCCTTGCTGCCGGTGAACCCGTGCAGCAGTAGCACCGGCGCTCCGCCCGCGCCCTCGCCGGCGTGACGGTCGTAGTAGATCCAGAGGTGGTCGTCGACCAGCGTGGCGTCATAGGACACGCCGGCGCGCCAGACCTGACGCGCGAATTCCGCGTCCAGCAGCAGGTCCGGCCGCCATACGTAGGTGCCAAGGAGTGCGATGCCGAGCAACACGGCGGCGCCGGCGACGCGGCCAATCCACCGCGGCAGTTGCCGCGGACGCGAAGCAGTGGCGTTGGTGGGCGGATTCATGGCGTCCACTCTGCGCGCCCCGTTTGGAGCGAACAATCCAGACGATCATCACGCAGCAGTTGCCTTCCGCTCAACCCGCGCCCACTCGCTCCGGCCAAGCCCCCTGACCTCCGGCACCGACGCTGCGGATTCGCATTGGCTATGCTGCCCGCCGGGAAACTGACGGGGCAAAGACATGCGGAACGATCTGCGATTCGTGCGGGGCGCGCTGGCGGGTGCGGTGCTGGTGGCGCTGGGCGGGTGTGCGATGCAATCCACGCGCGATGGCGCGGGCCTCGCAGCGGTGGCGGCGCAGAGCGCCGGCGACGCCACGCCGCCGCGCGCATGGTACGACGCGGCCCCAGCCAGCACGCCCTCTTCCGGCGATCTCCGCGCCGTGCAGATGACTTACCCGACCGGGCGCTTCCAGCCGCAGTGGCTGGTCGATTCCGCCCGCGAGGCGCACACGATTGAGGCGCGGACGCCGGAAGGCGTGGCTGCGGTGCGTGCGGGTCCCGGCGTCCTCGGCGTCGGCGCGTTCACCCCGCTCGGCCCGCAACCGCTCAACCCCGGCACCGGCGCCGCGTCCGGGCGCGTCAATGCGATCGCGGTGGATCCCGTCGATACCAGCATCGCCTACTTCGGCTCGGACGGCGGCGGCGTGTGGAAGACCACCAACTGCTGCAGCGACGCGACCACCTGGACGGTGAAGACGGATCTGCCTGAAATCGCGAACATCGCGATCGGTGACATCACCATCGATCCGAACAATCACAACACGGTGTACGCGGGCACCGGTGACCTGCGCTACGGCTCGTTCTCGTTCGGTGCCGCGGGCCTGCTCAAGAGCACCAACGCCGGCGAAACATGGACCGTGCTGGGCATGGACGTGTTCAACCCCTTTTATCCCCCGAGCGCCACACTCGGTTTCCCGCAATACCAGGCAATCGGCAAGGTGGTGGTCGATCCGAACGACAGCAGCCACCTCGTCGTCGGCACCAAGACCGGCCTGTTCCTCTCATACGACGCCGGTCAGAGCTGGGCCGGTCCATGCCTCACCAACCCGCACACGTCGCAGCGCCAGGACACTACCGGCCTCGTCGCGATCGACGCCGGCGCCACCACCACGCTGATCGCCGCGATCGGCACGCGCGGCGCGCCGACACCCGTGCAACCAGACCTCGATCGCAACGGCGCGAACGGCGTGTACCGGGCCACCCTGCCCCTCTCCGGATGCCCCACTGACTGGACGTTGCGTGCGAACAACTGGCCCGCCAACACGGGCAACGGCGTCGCCGCCGCTACCGCGATCGGTCGCCTCGAGTTGGCGGTGGCACCGTCCAACCCGCAGATCGTCTACGCACAGGCGACCGATACGACCCTCGCCAACGGCATCCTCGGCATCTGGAAGTCGCTCGATGGAGCAACGACGTGGACGCAGATCGGCCTCGACACGGCGTACGCAAGCGCTGAAGGCACGCAGATGTGGTACGACGCCGGACTTACCGTCGATCCGCTCAATCCGGACGTGGTGATCTCAAGCGCGCTCAACCTGTTCCGTTCCACCAATGGAGGCGCGGCTTTCAGCCGCATCGGCGGCAGCAACATGCACGTCGATCATCATGCGCGCGCCTACGTCGGCAACAGCCAGGACAATCTGCTGATCGGCAGCGACGGCGGCATGTGGCTCAGCACGAACGCGACGGCGGCGTCACCGACCTTCGTCACGCTCAACAATTCGATCAACACCATCGAGTTCTATTCCGGCGACATCACCGCGAACTTCGCCACCGCGACGGATCGCGGCGCGAGCGGCGGCGCGCAGGACAACGGCTCGAACACCGTGCAGTACCTCGGTGGCGCCGTGCCGGGTCCCGCTGCGTGGATCACGCGCAATGGCGGCG
>JBKJSW010000356.1:0-4615 GCA_046595765.1 Ahniellaceae bacterium | reverse complement strand
ATGCGCTCGTCGACCTCGCGCTGCTTGATGGCCGCGTTGACGAGACGGATGACACCCAGGCGCTGTTTGGCGCCCGATTTCATCGCGGCCTTCATGTCCTCGACCAGCCGTAATTTCAGACTCACTGCGGCAGCTCCTGATACACAGAAACGCAAAAGCCGACGTCGCGGGGCGACATCGGCTCGAGGTGCAACCGGCGCAGCAGACCAGCCTGGAGCCCTGTCAGGCTCGGGCGGATCAATACATGCGTTGGCGCTTGGTCACGTCGCGTCCGACCCGTCGGATGTGGCGCTTTACGGCAGCAGCGCGCTTGCGCTTGCGTTCCTGGGTCGGCTTTTCGTACGACTCGCGCTTGCGCGTCTCGGCGATGACGCCGGCCTTCTCGCAGGTGCGCTTGAAACGACGCAGAGCGAACTCGAACGGTTCGTTCTCGCGGACTTTGACATTCGGCATGAAAACTCCACTGATAATCTCGCTCCGAACCCGGGCGAGCCGCGTATTCTATCCGCTGCCCGTCCCGGATGGAACCCGCCAGCTGGACTGCAGTTGGAGCCCTCATCGGCGGCTGCCCGTCGCATGCGAGGCGAACGCGGGCCGATTCACATCCTGGCGAAGGCGGATACGAGCAGATGCGGGTACTGGGGATCGAAACTTCCTGTGACGAGACCGGAATCGCCGTCTACGACACCCGGCTTGGACTGCTCTCGCAGGCGTTGCACAGCCAGATCGAGTTGCACTCGGCCTACGGCGGCGTTGTGCCCGAGTTGGCCAGCCGCGACCACGTCCGGCGGTTGTTGCCTCTGGTCCGGGCCGCGGTCGAGGAAGCCGGCCTCCAGATCGGCGAATTGGACGGCGTCGCCTACACAATTGGCCCCGGCCTGGGCGGCGCGCTGCTGGTGGGCGCCGCGACGGGACGGGCGCTGGCGTGGGCGCTCGACAAGCCCGCGATCGGCGTCCATCACATGGAGGGACATGTGCTGGCCCCGTTGATGCAGCCCGGAGCGCCCAAGCCCCCGTTCGTCGCGTTGCTGGTGTCGGGCGGGCACACCCAACTCATGCGCGTGACCGCAGTCGGTAATTATGAATTGCTGGGCGACACATTGGACGATGCCGCTGGAGAAGCATTCGACAAGACCGCACAGATGCTCGGGCTTGCCTATCCGGGTGGCCCGGCAGTCGCCGCGCTCGCCGCCAGCGGTCGGGCCGGTGCGTTCCGGTTCGCCCGGCCAATGACCGATCGTCCCGGTCTCGATTTCAGTTTTTCCGGCCTCAAGACCCAGGCCCTGCTGGCAAGGCGCAAGGCGGGCGACGATCCGCAGGTCGCTGCCGATATTGCCCGCGCGTTCGAGGAAGCCGTCGTCGAGACACTGGCTATCAAGTGCGAACGCGCGCTGGTGCAGACCGGCTACTCAACGTTGATTGTGGCCGGTGGCGTCGGGGCCAACACGCACCTGCGCGCACGTCTGGCTTCGAGTGCCGCGCAACAGGGCTACCGGGTCGTGTTCCCGCCACCCGCGCTCTGCACCGACAATGGCGCGATGATTGCCTTCGCCGGTGCGCTGCGTCTCGAAGCCGGCCAATGCGACGATGCCGCCATTCGTGCGTACCCGCGCTGGGACATGGCAAGCTTGCCTCCGGTCGGCGCCACCGCGCCGCGTTGAGGGTAGGCATGGATACGGTTTTCATCGAGGGACTGTCGATCGAAACCACCATTGGCATCTACGAGTGGGAGCGGCGCATTCGCCAGCCGCTGGTATTCGACCTCGAGATGTCGTTCGACAACCGCGTGCCGGCGGGCAGCGACGCGGTGGTCGATACGCTCGACTACAAGTCGGTCAGCAAGCGCCTGATCGAGTTCGTGACCGCAACCGATTTCGGTCTCGTCGAGACGCTTGCAGAGCGCTGCGCGGAAGTCGTGCAGCGCGAATTCGGCGTGCGCTGGATCAGGCTCAAGCTCAGCAAGCCCGGCGCCGTCCGCGGTGCACGTTCGGTTGGCGTCGTCATAGAACGTGGTCAACGAGACCCCTGATGCCGCGCGTTTCGCTCAGTCTCGGGAGCAACGTCTACCCTCGCCAGAACCTTGGCGCGGCCTTGGCACAGTTGCGCGAGTGCTTTGGCGAAATTACAGAGTCGCCGTGGTATCGCGCCCGCGCGGTGGGCTTCGAGGGACCTGACTTCATCAATCTTGCCGTTGAGATCGACACTGAGTTGGCAGCGACGGCACTCGATGCCTGGCTGCACGCGCTCGAAGCGCAACAAGGTCGCGACCGGACGCAGCCCCGATTCAGTGATCGCACCCTCGATATCGATCTCGTGCTCTATGGCGACGACGTCATCGACGGACCGGGAAACCTGCGCGTTCCTCGCGAAGAACTTCGACACGCCTTTGTGCTGCGGCCCTTGTCTGACATCGCGCCCGATCGGGTTCCGCCCGATGGCGATCCGCGCACGCTCATCCAGCGATGGCGTGAACTCGCGCCGGCGGAACGCGAGAGCGTTGAATCGATCCCGGCTCTTGAGGCAACCTGAGGGACGTCATTTCGGGGCCGCGCTGCGCTTCCCCCTGGGCTTTTTCGCAGCGGCTTTCTTCGCGGCAGGCCGTGGCTTCCGCTGCGCCGCCTGGGCCGCGCGCACCCCTTCGACCTCGGCCTCGCCCTCGATCACCATCTCGCTCGAGAAGACTTCGATCGCGGCATCGGCGACCGTCCCAGTGTCCGCGTACGCGAATGCACCGACGCCCAGCGCGCCCGCGATCGGCAGCCAGCGAAAGATTCCACGACGCAGGCTGCGTTGCGCGACGCGCAGCGCGATCTTGTTCGCGATGGAATAGAGCGTTCCAATCGGCGCCCGACGCACCACGTAGCGTTCGCCGATGCGGACCAGCAAGCCGCCGACCGCCTGCGCTGCCGTATGGTTGAACAGGCAATACAGCATCTGCTCGCGCGAGAGGAGGTCGCGCTTGCCGTAGGCGCCGGCGATGTCCGCGACCATCTGCGTCTGGATTTTCCAGAGGGTGAAAAGCTCCGGCAGTATGGTCATCCAGCCCAACACGCCCGGCGGCAACGCCATCGCTCCGGAAGTCGCACCGGCCTTGCCCGCGGCCTTGCGTGCGATCTCCCGCGACCGTGCATGCGGATCTCCCGCCACGCGTTCGGAGGTCGACGGGATCTGTCCCACGATGTCGAGGAGGCGCTCTGCGACGTTATTGGTTGCCGGGTTTTCGCGAGAGCGTTTGCGCGTGGCCATGCGTGTCACCTCGGACTATTGAAAGGAAAACTACCTCGGGAAGCATGGGACTCCGCCAATGAATCCCCACTAGACGAGCGCGCGTCCGCCGTCGATGCGCAGGATCGTCCCGGTGCAGTAGTGGGCGTCACGGAGCAGGTACAGCGCCGCCGCGGCGACGTCAGACACGTCGCCGAGGCGACCCAGCGGCGTGCGGCGGAGCAGGCGGGCCTGGCGCACGTCATTCTCTGCACCCGATTCCGCCCACAGGATCGCGCCGAGGGCAATGCCGTTCACCCGCACATCGGGCGCAAGCTCGACCGCCAAGGCCTCTGTCATCGTGGCGAGCGCAGACTTGGCCATCGTATAAACGCTGTAGCCCGCGGGTGGCCGCGAGGCATGGATATCCAGCAGGTTGAGTACCGCCCCGCGACGCTCGCGAAGGAACGGAGCAGCGGCCTGAGTCAGGAACAACGGAGCGCGGGCATTGGCCGCGAAAAGATCGTCCCACTCGCCCACGGTGATCGAGCCAAGCGTCGTCTCGAAATAGCTCGATGCGTTGTTGACCACCGCGTCCAGTCGGCCGAAATGTTCGACGCAGCGTTCGGGCATGCGGGCGACTGCCTCGATATCCGCAAGCTCGACCAGGAGGGTGAGCGTGCTGCGCTCGCGTCGTGATTCAAGTTCTTCGGCCAGCGCCGCAAATTCGGAAGTCCGGCTTCGTTGGTGGAGCGCGATGTCGTAGCCCGCAGCATGCAGGACGCGCGCGATCGCCGCACCGATGCGTCGCGCGCTGCCGGTGACGAGCGCGACAGGGCGTGGGGATTCGGCCATCGGCTATGCTCCGGTCAATGCCGCCGCCGCGCGGATCGCAGCGACCAGGACAGTGCCCGGCACTCTAACGCAGCGTTTGGCCTTGCCCGAGCCCGGCCCGGAAGATCTCGCGCACAGCGCGCGACTGGCGCAGGGAATCCGCGCCGAGATCGCGGCCAACGGCCCCATGGACTTCGCGCGATTCATGGAGTTGGCGTTGTACGCACCCGGTCTCGGCTACTACAGCGCCGGCCGCACCAAATTCGGCGCGGATGGCGATTTCGTCACTGCCCCCGAACTGGGCAACGTGTTCGCGCGCTGCCTGGCACGCGGTTGCGCGCCTGTCATCGAGGCGCTCGGAGCGGACGAGACCATCGTGTTCGAACTGGGCGGCGGTAGCGGCGCGCTGTGCGTGGACCTCATGCTGGCGTGGGCTGGCATGGGTTGCGCGCCCGCCCGGTATCTCCTGCTCGAGCCCAGCGCCAGCTTGCGTCAGACACAGCAACGACGGGTGGCGGCCGGGCTTCCGGAATCACTCGCCGCGTGCGTCGAGTGGATCGACAAACCGCTTGAGCAA
>JBKJSW010000328.1:0-6854 GCA_046595765.1 Ahniellaceae bacterium | reverse complement strand
CTTCTTGATGTGGAAGGGCAGCACCGCATCGGGCACCGCGCCGTTGGGTACCTGCTCGTTGACCCCGAAGACGTGGCGGCACCAGTGGCAGCGTGCCGTCATCGCGCTTTCGGTATTGACCGTCACCTCGGCGCCGCAGGCAGTGCACTGGTAGCTCATGAGGCTCGCGACGTCTGCCTCGATGTCGCGCGCACCCGACGCGACGATCGTGCCGACGAGTTCATCGAGGCCTGTGCCGAACCCGAACTCCTCCTCGACTCTTGCGCCATGCCATTCGTTGCGGCAGAACGCGCAGATCAGGAGGTCGGTGCCGGGCTTGTGGCGGATGTCCGTCGCGCCGCATTTCGGGCAATGGTTGAGCCCGTCCTTGAGCTCTTCGGCGGATGTGTCGATGGCGACCGGGTCGGGCTTCTCCAGCTCGTCCCGGATCGGTTCCGGAAGCGTCGCCGGGTCGACCCCGAAACTGCCGGGCTCGGGCGGTACGTCCTGTGGCGAACCGGGGCCGGTGTAGGCCGGCGGCCGCGGCGGAGTGTTGGCGTTCGACATGGTCGTCTCGCGGTCGTTTACAGACCCAGGGCCTTGGCCTTGAGCGCGTCGTAGTCCGCCTGAGTGATCAGTTGGAGGTCGAGCATCTCCTTGGCCTTCTTCAACTTGGCGACCGGATCATCGGCCGCGGGCGCAGTCGGTGCCACGGGCTGCTGCATCGCGCCGACGCCGAGCATGCCGCCGGCCATGCCCACGCCGACGAGGCCTGCCGCGCCGCCCGTTTCACCGGCCGACTGGATGCCCTGCGCGACGCTGGCCTGCAGGTTGGAATTGCCACGCGTTCCGGCCAGCGCATCGGCGCGCTGCACGGTCTTGAGCAACTCCTTCGTGTTGGCGTCGTATTCGATGGAAACGATGGCGGTCTTGACGATGGCCAGGCCGCGATCGGACTTCCACTGGTAGCCGCTCTCCACCGCATCCGACAGGCTTTTCGCGAAGCCGAGCGAATCCTGCTGCAGCTTGGTGATGCGATTGCCCTTGGCCGGGTCGTTCGTATAAAGACTGAAGGCCGGCGCGAGCGAGCCGACCACTTCGTTGAAGAGCTGGGTGGCGGCGGCATTGTCGATGTCGGTGAAATCGAAGACCTCGCCCGCCTGCAGGAAACGGGCGGGCACGAAATTCTTCACGAACAGGATCGGATCGACGATCTTCAGCGTGTAGGAGCCCCGCGTCACGGCGCCCACCTGCGCATTGAGGTAGCTGTCGTCCCAGTAGATCTCGGACTGCGTGCCGAAGCGGTTGTCCGGCAGTTCCTTCAGCGAGACGAAGAAGGCCATCTGCTGCGAGCCCGGCTGGCCGCCGAACTTGAAGCGCTCCCAGCTTTGCTTGATGAGCGGCGAGACGATGCCGTCGCCGGCGAAGATCGACTTCGACTGGGTGTCGTCCGAGCGCCATTCGTATCCGCCGGCCTCGGCTGCGAAGCCGGTGACCTTGCCGTCCTGCATCAGCAGCAGCCCGTAGCCCTCGGGCACGACGATCTTCGAACCGTTGCTGATGATGTTCGAGGAACCCTTCGTATTGGAGCCGCGTCCGGCATTGGTGCCGCGCGGCACTGCGGCGAATAGCGCCGCCGTCGCCGGCAAGCCGTCCGGGATCGTGTAGAAGTCCTTCCATTGGTCGGCAAGTGCACCGCCGACAGCACCCACGACCGCTTGAATCAGACCCATGACATCGCTCCGGGATTCGTGACCGGCACTGTGCCGACCATACCCGGCAAACTATACATTCCCGGACTGCCGGTGCCGCGCGTGCCATGGGTCATTGGGAAAAACCGGGGTCAGAGTCGACTTTCTCCGCGTGCTTCACGGCCACGACAAGGCATGAAACATGGGCGTGCGAGGAGCTACCGAGATTGCATTGCCATCGCGCATGAGGCGTGCGGGCACAACACTCGCGCGACGGCAGAAAAGTCCACTCTGACCCGGCTTTTGGGCTAACGTCGGCACGTTGCGTTCGTTCGCATGAGTTATCCGCATCCCGTGTGCGTGTGCCGGGTGCGTCCGCCGAATTTGCCTCTCTGGAGTGTTCCATGTCATCCGCACTGAAGCCTTGCGCCCTCGCGCTCGCACTGTCCATTCTCTTTGCTGCATCGGTGCAGGCTGCCAGCGCCGGGACTGCCGCGGTCGCCCCGCAGGCGTCCGCTGCTCCCGCGTCGGCCGACAAGCCGTCGGCCACGAAGCGTGGCACCACTTTCCTGGTGCCACCCGGATTCACCCAGCGCGTGCAAGGCAATGCCGTGCTGCTGATGCCGCCGGAGGGCGATGGCTCCCGCATCGCGATCGTCGACGCGGTCGCGGACAACCCGGATGCGGCCGTTGCCGAGGCGTGGAAGCTGCTGGGCATGTCGCCGAAGCTGCTGGTGGCAACGGACGCTGCGCCGCGCGACGGCTGGGAGGCAAGACGCTTCTACGAATATGACGTTGCAGCCAACGCCAAGCGCGCCATCGGCGCGAGGGCCTTGCGCAAGGGCACTGCGTGGACGGTGATGGTGGTGGATGTTGACCAGGCCATCGCGGAAAAACGCAGCTCGCAGTTCGGCAAGATCGGCCAGCGCCTGCAACCCGCCGGCTATACGCGTGAAAACTTCGCAGAACGCAAGGCGCACAAGCTCGATGCCGCGCGCCTGCAACACGTCTCCGAATTCGTGGAAAAAATGCGCAAGGCCTACGAAGTGCCGGGCGTGGCCGTCGGCATCGTCCAGGATGGCAAGGTGGTGATGGCGCAGGGCTTCGGCGTGCGCCAACTCGGCAAACCAGCAGAGGTCAACGGCGACACCCGATTCATGATCGCCTCCAATACCAAGGCGTTGACGACGCTGATGCTGGCCAAGCTGGTCGACGCCGGCAAGCTGGACTGGAACGCGCGTGCGGAGGATGTCTATCCGACCTTCAAGCTGGGCGACGCCGCCACTACCGACAAAGTGCTGGTCAAGCATCTGATCTGCGCCTGCACCGGGGTGCCGCGCCAGGATTTCGAATGGTTGTTCGAGGGCGAAAAGCAGACTCCTGCATTGGTCATGACGACCTTGGGCACCATGCAACCGACCAGTGGCTTCGGCGAGCTCTTCCAGTACTCCAACACGATGGCCGCAGCAGCGGGCTATATCGGCGGGCAGGTCGCCTATCCCGGCAGCGAACTGGGTGCGGGCTACGACAAGGCGATGCAGGCACTGGTATTCAATCCGCTGGACATGGACAACACCACATTCGACTACGCCAGTGCGCAGACCGGCAACTACGCGGCGCCGCATGGATTTGACGTCGACCACAAGGTTGAGGTGATGGGCATGGGCCTCAACGAAAGTGTCGTGTCCTCGCGTCCCGCCGGCGCCGCATGGAGCACCGTGAACGACCTGCTCAAGTACGTGCAGATGGAGATCGACGGCGGCGTGCTGCCGGATGGCAAGCGCTACATCAGCGAGGCCGCGCTGATGCAGCGGCGCGAGCCGCAGATCGCGCTCAGCGTGGACCGCAACTATGCAATGGCGCTGATGGTGGACAAGAGCGACGGCGTGACCGTGGTCGACCACGGCGGCGACCTGGGCGGATTCCACTCCAACATGATGTGGTGGCCGGAGCAGAAGGTGGGCGCCGTGATCCTGACCAATGCGGACGAGGGCGTGATGTTGCGCGGGCCGCTCAAGCGTTATCTGATGGAGCTCATGTTCGATGGCGAAGCGCAGGCCGAGGCTGCCGCGGTTGCCAATGACAAGGCCAACCGCGCGGCCTTCGACGCGCAGCGCAAGCTGCTGCAGTGGCCGGCCGACGCGAAGGCGATCGCCGGATTGGCGCCGCGCTACCGCAACCCCGTGCTGGGGGAACTGGTGGTCACGCGCAAGGACGGCAAGGCCTTCTTCGACGTCGGCACCTTCAGCTCCGTCGTCGCCACGCAGAACCAACCGGACGGCAGCCTTGCATTCGTCACCGTCGACCCGGAGGCAGCAGGCTTCCCGTTCGTGCGCGCCGACAAGGACGGCGTGCGCAAGCTTGTCGTGCGCGATGGCCAGCACGAGTATGTCTTCGATGAGGTGAAGTAAAAACCGGGGTCAGAGTCGACTTTTCCCCGCTCGCATCGGGGACAGGTTTGCGCGGCGACAAAAGTCCACTCTGACCCCACTTGGCTGGCGCTGGCCTGGAACGGGATCGCGGGCTTTCTGCAGCAGCAACTGGGCGTAGCGCCGTCGCGTGCCGGCTCCGTCACATCACGCGCGATACCTTCCGCTTCCATAGAGCTTGATGGAGCGAAGTGATGATTGTGGTGACAACGCCTAGTGGAACCATTGGTCGCCAGGTGGTGCAACTGCTCGTCGATGCCGGTCACCCGGTTCGCGTGATTGCGCGAAATCCCGATGATTTGCCTGCGGCCACGCGCGAGCGTGTCGAGGTGATCGAGGGATCGCACGGCGAGGCGGCTGTAGTCGACCGCGCCTTCGCGGGTGCCGATGCGGTGTTCTGGCTGGTGCCCCCGAACCCGCGGCCCGCCACTCTGGAAAGTGCGTATCTCGATTTCACGCGGCCGGCGTGTGCGGCGATACTCAGTTGCGGTGTCCGCCGCGTCGTCAGCGTCTCTGCGCTCGGGCGGGGCACGCCGCTCGCCGATCACGCGGGGCTGGTGACGGCATCGCTGGCGATGGACGATTTGTTGGCGGCGACCGGCGCTCACTTCCGCGCGCTGGCAATGCCTTCCTTCATGGAAAATCTGTTGCGCCAGCTTGTGCCGATCCGAACGCAGGGCGTCTTCCGCTCGCCGATCGCTGGAGATCGTCGCCTGCCGACGTGCGCAACGAGAGACATCGCCGCTGTTGCCTCGGCGTTGCTTGCCGACTCGACCTGGGAGGGTCAGGCGCAGCTTCCCGTGCTCGGGCCCGAGGATTTGTCATTCGACGACATGGCGGAGATCATGTCGCAGGTGCTCGGCAAACCGATCCGCTACGAGCGGGTCACGCTCGAGGCATTCAAATCGCAGTTGACGACGGCCGGCATGTCGGACGCCTTCGTTCAAGGTTACGCAGCAATGATGGCAGCCAAGGACAATGGTCTCGACAACGCCGAGCCGCGCTCTCCGCAGGCGGCCACGCCCACCACGTTTCGCCAGTGGTGTGTCGATACGCTGATGCCCGCTGCCCACGCCTAGACAAGGACCAAGAGCATGCAACTCACCGGCAACACGATCCTCGTCACCGGCGGCACCAGCGGCATCGGCCGCGCAATCGCCGAAGCGTTCCATGCGCGTGGCAACACGGTAATCATCGCGGGTCGGCGTCAGGCTCTCCTAGACGAGATCACCGCGCTCCATCCCGGCATGGCCGGCGTGGCGGTCGATGTCCAGGATCCAGCCGCGCTGGATGCGTTTGCGCTGCGGATCCGCGAGCAGTTCCCGTCGCTCAACGTACTTTTCAACAACGCGGGGATCGCGGGAAACGAAGACCTCGCTGCAGACACGATCGACTTCGCCACTTCGCACGCGATCATCCAGACCAACATCACCGGCGTGCTGCAGCTGACGTCAGCGCTGTTGCCCGCGCTCAAGCGCCAGCCCAGCGCCACGATCCTCACCACTACGTCGGGTCTCGCTTTTGTGCCACGCGCGGTCTATCCGACGTATTGCGCAACCAAGGCGTTCCTGCACTCGTGGCTGCAGTCGCTACGCTTCCAGTTGCGCGGCACGAAGGTGGAAGTGCTCGAGCTCGCTCCACCGTACGTGCAGACCGAACTCGGCGGACCCGGGCAGGCCACCGATCCGGCCGCGATGCCGCTGGCCGACTACGTCGCCGAAACGATGCAGTTGCTGGAGGCAGCCGATCACGCGCACGGCGAGGTACTCGTGCAACGCGTGCAAATGCTGCGCCGGGCCGAGCAGGACAACGCGTACGAAAAAGTATTCGCCTTGCTCAACGCGAGCTGAAAAGCGGGGTCAGAGTCGACTTTTTTCAAGTTGCTTCGGGGGCGAGTTAGCTCTTCGACGAAAACTCCACTCTGACCCGGCTTCTTGCGCAGCCCTCGTCATGACGCCTTGCGTTATATAACGAGTGACGTTATGGTCCACGAATGATCCGAAAGTTTGCCGACAAGGAAGCCGAGAAGATTTGGGTCGGCACGCCATCACGACGATTGCCCAGTGATATCCAGTCGGTCGCCCGACGCAAGCTGCGCATGCTCAACAACGCCGCAACGTTGGAAGACCTGCGGATACCGCCAGCCAATCGACTCGAGGCACTCAAGGGTGGCCGCAAGGGCCAGCACAGCATCCGGATCAACGACCAGTGGCGCATCTGCTTTCGCTGGAAGGAAGGCGACGCCCATGACGTGGAGATCGTCGATTACCACTGAAGTCAGGAGCCGGCCATGAAAACCCTACCCAACATCCATCCCGGTGAAGTCCTGCTCGAAGAGTTCCTCGGGCCGTTGGGCATCAGCCAGAACGCCCTGGCGCGCGCCGCCGGCGTCTCGCCGCGGCGCATCAATGAAATCGTGCTGGGCAAGCGCAGCGTCACGGCCGACACCGCGATTCGCCTTGCCCGCGCGCTTGGCACCAGCGAAAGATTCTGGCTGGGCCTGCAGGCCGATCATGACCTTGAAGCCGCGCATCGTGCAGCAGGCAAGTCGGTCGCGAGCATCGAGCGAATCGCTGCGTGATGTTCGACTGAACACCGGGTAGTGCCACGCCGCCTGCGCATCGCGATCGTCGGCTACGGCACGGCGGGCAGGCCTGCGCGCTGCTGCTCTCTGCGGACGGCCACGAAGTCGAAGTCTTCGAGCGCGCGCCTGCGCTCGGCCCGGTCGGCGCGGGCTTCCTGCTGCAGCCCGTTG
>JBKJSW010000332.1:0-3233 GCA_046595765.1 Ahniellaceae bacterium | reverse complement strand
CCCGCACCGCCTGCAGGCGTCGCAGGTACTCCAGTGCGCGGGCCCTGCAGGCGCCAATGCCATCGTGCGCCTCGACATAGGGATCGAGTGCGCGGGCGATGACGTCGAGCGCCTGCTCGACGTCGTCGAACGCGTGGTTGACGCCGTCGAGTCCCGCGATCAACGTCCACGCGCCGCGACGCGGCAACGGGTCGAGCGCGAATCTCAGTCGCCGCACAGCGGCCTCGATGTCGCCCAGTAACGGCGCGAGGACCGGCAGGAGGCCACTCGCGGTCGCCGCCTCGCGCTGCGTGTCGATGCCAAGGTCGCGCAGCTGGCGTGCCGACAACGACACGCTGAAGAACTGTCCTGCGAGCTCTGGCAACTGGTGCGCTTCGTCGATCACGAACACGTCCGCGCCGGGCAACAGCTCTCCGAATCCTTCCTGTTTGAGCGCCAGGTCCGCGAACAGCAGGTGGTGGTTGACCACGACCACGTCGGCTGCGAGTGCCGCGCGTCGCGCAGTGACCACGTGGCATTCGCTGAAGAACGCGCACTCGTTGCCGAGGCAGTTCTCGTTGGTCGAAGTCACGCTCGACCACACCAGCGCCGACTCCGGCACCGCGCCGAGCTCGGCGATGTCGCCGTGGCGCGTGCGGCCTGCCCACGCGCGAATCTCCACCAGGTCGCTCTGCTGCTGCGCGCCAGCGTTGGCTGCATCGCCGGCGCTGCGGTCGAGGCGGTGCAGGCACAGGTAGTTCGCGCGACCCTTGAGGAGCGCAGCCGACACGCTGACGCCCAGCGCTTCGCGCACGCGCGGCAAGTCGCGATGGAACAGCTGTTCCTGCAGCGTCTTGGTGCCTGTCGACAGGATGGTGCGCGCGCCGCTCAGCAGCACGGGCACGAGGTAGGCGAAGGTCTTGCCGGTTCCGGTGCCGGCTTCTGCGATCAGTTCGCCGCGGGTGGCGATCGCGCGCTCCACCGCGGCCGCCATCGCCTGTTGTTCCGGGCGCACCGCGAAAGTCGGGTCGCTGTCGGCGAGCGGACCGTGCGAGCCGAGCGCGTCGCGCACCGACTCCGACTCCGACTCCAGCTGCGTAGTCACATGCGGATCAATGCGGGCACCTCGCAGGACTGCACCTGCGCGCGCGCCGACTGCGCGCTCACCGCATCCTTCAGTTCCGTGCGTGCGGCTTCGAGCGTGAGCCAGTTGCGCACACACAGCGTGCCGACGCGCGGACCGAGTTCGAGCGAGCGCTGTGCCCATTTCGCGGCGTCGCGCCAGCGGTGCTGCTGGAGGGCGATTTCGGCACGCCATTGCCAGAGGTCGGGATCGTCGTCGCGGACGCCGACCGCCTGCGACAGCGCCGCATCGGCGGCGGCGAAATCGCGGCGGCGCTCGGCGGCCTGCGCCTTGCCGCGAAGATCGGCGACCGCCGGATCGAGCAACGGGGTGACTTCGACGGTCGAGGGCGCGGTCGCCACTTTCGCGCGGATTTCCTTGACCCAGTCGCGCGGCGGCGCAGGCGACGCGAGCGGATCCGGTTCACCGGAGAACATCGAACAGGCTGCCAGCGACCCGAGCACCCAGGCCAGCACGCAGGCGCGCTTGGCCGCGTTTGTTCCACGGCGTGATCCGTCGCGCTGCAACGCCAACGCCGGCGCATGTTCCGAGTAGTCCTTCATCGCTCGCCCCAGTTGAACCAGCCACGCTCTTCTTCGACGGGTTCGGCGTAGCAGGGCTCGAATCGTTCCGGCTCGAAACCCCGCGCGAACGGCAACGTGCGGGCGCCGGGGCAATCCGCGTCGGTCTGCGCCTGCCAGCGCAGGTCGACCCAAACGAGGTGCGGATCCGTGCCGAGGTCGGGTTGCAGGGCCCGGCTGGGCAACTGGTTGAACAGCTTCGCCCACACGCGCATGGCGCCGGTCGAGCCGTACAGTCCGGTCTCGGTGTTGTCGTCGGCGCCGAGCCACACCACCGCGAGGTGGGAGCCGGTGTAGCCCGCGAACCAGCTGTCACGATTGTCGTTGCTGGTGCCGGTCTTGCCGGCCGGCGCGAGCTTGCCGAGCCCGAGGCCCACCAGTGCGCTCGCGGTGCCGCGCCGCGCGGTCTCCTGCAGGGCGTACGTGGTCAGGCGCGATGCCTGGACCAGCGCGCCGGCGTCCGAGGGAGCGCGGTAGCGGGTCAGTGGTCGACCTTCGGCATCGAGCACCGCGTCGAGCGCGCGCAGCGGCTGCGGTACGCCGTCGGCGGCAAGATACTGATAGGCCTGCGCGACCTGCACGGGCGAAAGGTCGGTGGCACCGAGCAGCAAAGACGGATGCGGCGAGATATCGGCACCGGGGATCAACGACTCGAGCAGCCGTTCGACGCGAGCCACGCCGATCTCGAGTCCGAGGTGCACGGTGGCAAGGTTGAACGAACGCGCCAGCGCGTCGAGCAGCGTCACGTCACCGTGCGATACGCCGTCGACGTTCTTCGGCGTCCATGCCTTGCTGCCGCGGATCGGCACGGTCAGGGGCCGATCGGGCAAGAGCGTCATCAACGAGAAATTCTGCGGCTGCGCGAGCGCCAGCAGGTACACGAAGGGCTTCACCAGAGAGCCGATCGGCCGCTGCGCCGACAACGCGCGGTTGTAGCCCTGTGCGTCGCCTTCGCGCGCACCGACTACCGCGAGCAGTGCACCGCTGCGCGGCTCGACCACCACCACGGCGGCCTCCAGCTTGCGACCCTTCTTGCCGAGCGACTTGAGTGTCGACGCGACTGCTTCGTCGGCGAATGCCTGCGCCGACGGCGCGAGCGTGGTGAATACCGACAGGCCCTGTGCGCGCAGTTCGGCATCGGGGAAGTCGCGCTTGAGCTGCTGGCGCACGATTTCGAGGAATGCCGGATAGCGGTTGCGCGTGAGCCCGCGCCCGCTGCCGACGCCCAGCTTGGTCGCCGCGGCCGCGCGGCGCTCGATGGGGCTGATCAGACCGACTTCCTCCATCACGCCGAGCACGAGGTCGCGACGTGCACGGGCGCGCTCGGGATGGCGACGCGGGTCGTAGTAAGAGGGTCCGCGGATGATGCCGACCATCAACGCGATTTCCGGGATGCCGAGTGCGTTGAGGTCGCGCCCGAACCAGAACTCGCTCGCCGCGGCGACGCCGTGCACCGCCTGCCCGCCCTGCTGTCCAAGGAAGATCTGGTTGAGGTACGCCTCGAGGATGCGGCGCTTGTCGAAGCGCGACTCGATCAGCAGCGCCATGAG
>JBKJSW010000331.1:0-2850 GCA_046595765.1 Ahniellaceae bacterium | reverse complement strand
CCGTGTCGACGAACACGCAGGTGAGCTGAGTGCCGATCGCACGATGCAGCAGCGCGGCGACCACCGACGAATCGACCCCGCCGGAGAGGCCGAGCAAAACGTGGTCCCCGCCGACCTGCTCGCGTACCCGCGCTGTCTGGTCGTCCACGATGTTGGCTGCAGTCCAGAGCGCCTCACAACCGCAAATGTCGAGCACGAAGCGTCGCAGCAGGGCTTCGCCAGACGTGGTGTGCGTCACCTCCGGGTGGAACTGCACTCCGTAGCGCCGGGTAGAGTCGTCCGCCATCGCCGCAATCGGGAGGTCGTCGGTTCGCGCGACTGCGACGAAGCCTGCCGGCAATGCGGTCACCCGATCGCCGTGGCTCATCCAGACATCCAGCCTGCGCTCACCGGAGGTGCGGTCAGTAAGCCGGTCGAGGAGCGCGTTCGGTTCAGTCGGTTCGAGTTCCGCGTAACCGAATTCGCCCGAGTGACCGCCCTCGACCGCGCCGCCGAGTTGCACCGCCAGCGTTTGCATGCCGTAGCAGATGCCAAGGATCGGCACGCCGGCGTCGAGTACCTGTTGCGGAGCGCGTGGCGAATCGGTTGCGGTGGTCGATTCCGGTCCACCCGACAGGATGATGCCCTTGGGCGCGAACGCAGTGATCTCGCGCGGGTCGTGATCCCACGCCCAGATTTCGCAGTAGACGCCGATCTCGCGGATTCGCCGCGCAATCAGCTGTGTGTACTGCGCGCCGAAATCGAGGATGAGGATCTTGTCGCCGTGGATGTCGGTCATGCCATCGCCTGGAGCCTGACGTTGCGTAGGAGCGACTTCAGTCGCGACGGAATTGGAAGTTGCGGTCGCGACAGAAGTTGCTCCTGCAAGAGCACCCGATTCATGAGGTGCGGTAATTCGGCGGTTCCTTGGTGATCTGCACGTCGTGCACGTGGCTTTCGCGGATGCCGGCGTTGCTAACGCGCACGAACACCGGGCGCGTGCGCATCTCCTCGATGGTCGCGCAGCCGACGTAGCCCATCGAGGCGCGCAGGCCACCGGCGAGCTGGTGGACCACGTTGCGCAGTGGCCCGCGGTACGGCACGCGACCTTCGATGCCTTCCGGCACCAGCTTGTCGGCGTCGCTCGCGTCCTGGAAGTAACGATCCTTGCTGCCGTCCTGCATCGCGCCCAGAGAGCCCATGCCGCGATAGCTTTTGTAGCTGCGGCCCTGGAACAACTCCACTTCGCCGGGCGCCTCCTCGGTGCCCGCGAACAGCCCGCCGATCATCACCGTGCTCGCACCTGCTGCGATTGCCTTGGCGATGTCGCCCGAGTAGCGGATGCCGCCATCGGCAATCAGCGGAATACGATCCTGCAGTGCCTCGGCCACCATCGAGATGGCGGTGATCTGCGGCACGCCGACGCCCGCGACGATGCGCGTGGTGCAGATGGAGCCCGGACCCACGCCGACCTTGACCGCATCGGCGCCTGCGTCCAGCAGCGCCAGCGCCGCGTCGCCCGTGACGATGTTGCCACCCACCACGTCTACCTGCGGAAAACGCTTCTTGACCCACGCGACACGGTCGATCACTCCCTGCGCATGCCCGTGTGCAGTATCGACTATGACCACGTCGACGCCCGCCTCCACCAGCGCTTCGACGCGCGCTTCGGTATCGCCGCCAACACCCACGGCCGCGCCGACGGTGAGCCGCTCGCGCAGGTCCTTGGCGGCGAAGGGATTCTCTCGGGACTTCTGGATGTCCTTGACGGTGATGAGTCCGCGCAGGCGGAAGGCATCGTCGACCACCAGCACCTTTTCGATGCGATGGCGGTGCAGCAGCCCGATGACCTCCTCGTCGCTGGCGTCCTCGCCGACAGTGACCAGCCGATCCTCGCCGGTCATTACATTGCGCACCGGATCGTCGAGACGCGTTTCGAAGCGCAGGTCGCGACTGGTGACGATGCCGACGAGCCGGCCCGCATCCACGACCGGCACTCCGGAAATATTGCGTGCGCGCGTGAGTTCGAGGACCTCGCGGATGGACGCATCGGGTCCGACGGTGAACGGATCGCGGATGACCCCGGCTTCGAAGATCTTGACCATCCGCACCTGCGCGGCTTGCCGCTCCAGCGTCAGGTTCTTGTGGACGATGCCGACACCGCCGTATTGCGCCATCGCGACGGCCAGTCGAGCTTCGGTGACCGTATCCATCGCCGCTGAAACGATGGGAACGTTGAGATGGATGCGCCGGGTAAGGCGCGCGCCGAGATTCACATCCTTCGGCAGCACCACCGAGTGCGCCGGCACGAGCGAGACGTCGTCGAAGGTCAGGGCTTCGGTCTTGATCCGCATGCTTTCGGGTAGGCCCGGGAAAGCGCGCCAGTATAACGGCCCTGCCGATCTCCCGTTTTTCCCCAGGCTTCAAGCTGACGGCCACGAGGCGGGAAGACCTGCACCGGAGTCAGGCGAACGCCTGCCCCGCGCGATGGTCGGGCGCGACAATCGATGCCCGATCCGCGAGTTCGGCTGCCTCGAGGGTATTGAGCATCAGCATCGCGACGGTCATCGGCCCTACCCCGCCCGGCACGGGCGTGATCCATCCGGCGCGCAAGGACGCCGCTTCGAAATCGACGTCCCCCACCAGCGTGCCGTCTTCGCGCCGGTTGATTCCGACATCGATGACCACCGCACCCGGCCGGATCCACTCGCCCCGGACGAGACCCGGCTTGCCAGCAGCCACCACGACGAGATCGGCCGCCGCTACCTTGGCCGGCAGATCGCGCGTGAAGCGATGGCAACTGGTCACCGTGGCGCCTGCGAGCAGCAATTCCAGCGCCATGGGCCGGCCCACGTGGTTGGACGCGCCGAT
>JBKJSW010000271.1:0-9274 GCA_046595765.1 Ahniellaceae bacterium | reverse complement strand
ATCACGATCACCGGCCGTGCGGACGCCGCGGGCATCTCGCCCACGGTGGTGAATCCGCGCCCGCCCTTCGCGCAGGCGATCCGCGCCGGGCATGGCATCGCGCTCGACAACGTGCGGCAGCGCCTCGCGTTCCACTATGGCGACGCCGGGCGCCTGGTCGTGCATGATGCCGAAGGCGTATACGCCTGCGAAGTGGTGGTGCCGCGATGAAGGTCCTGGTCGTCGACGACGAAGCACTGGCGCGGGAGCGGCTGACGTCGCTACTCGCCGAGATTCCAGGAGTCACCGCCGTGGGCGAGGCGGCGGACGGCGTCTCGGCGCTGGCCATGGTCGAGAGCATGGGCGCCGACGTCGTGTTGCTCGACATCGTGATGCCGGCGATGGACGGACTCGAGGTCGCGCGCCACCTCGCTGCGCACGATCCCGCACCCGCCGTGATCTTCTGCACGGCGTTCGACGACCACGCCCTCGAGGCATTCGACGCCAGCGCGCTCGATTACCTCGTCAAGCCCGTGCGCGCCGAGCGTCTGCGCGCGGCGCTGGCGCGCGCGCAACGCTTCAGCGGCGAGGCCAGCGAACTGCTGCAGCGCGCGCTGCCGCAAGCCCGCCGCCGCAGCCACATCTGCGCACGCTTCCGCGGCAGCCTCAAGCTGGTGTCGATCGCCGATATCGCGGCGTTCGTCGCCGAGGACAAATACGTGGTCGTGCATCACGATCACGGCGAACTCCTGATCGAGGAATCGCTCAAGGCACTCGAGGACGAGTTCGGGGACCAGTTCGTGCGCATCCACCGCAATTGCCTGGCGTCGGTCGAGCGCATCGAGGCGCTGACGCGCGCCGCCGATGCGCGCATGCTGCTGCGGCTGCGCGGCATGAAGGAGCCAGTCGAGGTGTCGCGCCGCAATCTGGCGGCGCTGCGGCGCATGGTGCGCACGCTTTGAACGGAACAGGCACCCGCGCGAAGCCACAGACGGAGGCCACTGTTCCGCCGGAGCAGGGACTGCGCAACCGAGAGAAACGCGCGGACGAGGCGGCGCATTGAGCCGCGTCCGCATCGCCACGCGCCGCAGCGCGCTCGCGTTGTGGCAGGCCGAGCACGTCGCTGCACTCCTGCGCGAACTGCACGAAGGCCTGGTCGTCGAGCTCGTCCCGCTGTCGACACGCGGCGACGAAGTGCTCGACCGCTCGCTCGCCGCCATCGGCGGCAAGGGCCTGTTCCTCAAGGAACTCGAAGTCGCGATGCTCGACGGCCGCGCCGACTTCGCAGTGCACTCCGCCAAGGACGTGCCGACTGAACTCGATCCCCCGTTCGTGCTCGCGGCCATCCTCGAACGCGCCGACCCTTTCGATGCGCTGGTAACCAGCGACGGCAGCGCACTCGACGCATTGCCCCCGGGCGCGCGTGTGGGCACTTCGTCCTTGCGCCGCCAGCTGCAGCTGCGGGCCCGGCGTCCCGACCTGGTCGCAGTGGATCTCCGCGGCAACGTGGGCTCGCGCCTCGCCAGAGTCGACACAGGCGACATCGACGCCGCGATCCTCGCATGTGCGGGCCTCGAACGGCTCGGATTCGGCGCGCGCATCGCCGAGCGACTCACGGCGCCCGCCTGGCTGCCCGCTGCTGCACAAGGTGCGCTGGCGGTTGAATGTCGCGCCGGCGATGCGAGCATCCTCGCCCTGGTCGCGGCGCTCGGTCACTCGTCCACACAGCTGTGCGTCATGGCGGAACGCGCGGTGACGCGTGCGCTGGAAGGCAGCTGCCAGGTTCCGATCGCTGCCTACGCCGTGTTCGAAGGCGCCATGATGCAACTCATGGGTTGGGTCGGGTCGCAGCGCAGCGGCCTCACCCTGCGCGCGGCGGCGTCGAGCCACGTGCTCAACGTGCACCAGGCCGAGCAGCTGGGTGGTGAAGTCGCGGCGTCACTGTTGGCCAGCGGCGCCCGCGCACTACTGGACGACGCGGCGCACTGACGCATTCCAGCGGTTCGGGTAGACCGTCGTGGATCGCTTGCGTGATGGAGCGAGGCGTTGCATGGAGGCCGGTCCGCGCAAACGCGCTGCCTCACTGGCGCGATGGTCGGTGCCGTTGGCAGAAGTCACGCAGAGGCACGTCCAACGCGACGAGTCCGCTGCGGCGAGCACGCGCAGCGGAGGTCGGACTTCGAGGCGCGCTATTCGAAGCCGTTGGCGAAGATGATCTCCGGGTCCGCCAGGGTGAACAGGCTGACGAGGTTGCTGTCCGGCCGGCCGACGACCAGTTGATCACGCGGCGCGTCGTAGCCGATGACCTGGTTCACGCCGCCGCTCGCCGCGGTGCCAAGCACGCTGTTGGACGGATCGATCATGCCCACCAGGCCGACGCTGCCCCGCACGAGCGTGGCCGCGCCCGCGTCCGCGATCGCGCCGTTGTCCCAGAATGCGCTCGCCACGGCATAGTTGCCGTCGCTGAAGCCAATGACTCCGGCCAGATCGACGTTGGCGTTACCGAGTCGGTCGCCAGCGCGCGTTCCGATCAGCGAATTGCTGGCCGTTACGGCTCCGCTCAGGGCAGTGTTGCCATCGACCCAGGTCACGGCGCCCACGTCGACCAGTGGTCCGTTGTCCCAGCTGGGGATCGGGAACACCACGTTGCCATTGACCAGAACCGTCGCCTGGGCGAAGCCGACGAAGTCGTTGTCGCTGGTGCCCACGAGAGAATTGCCCGCGGAGACGACGGCCGAGGTACTCGCTGCACCGCCGAGCCTCGTCGCCGCACCCGCATTCGCCGCGCCGCCGTTGTCCCAGTTGGGGCTCAGCACCACATAGCGCCCGTCGGGGAGCGCCATCAGGCCGTTGGCTCCCACCAGGTCGTCAGGATTCGATCCGGTGAGCGAATTCGAGGCGAGCACGGTGCCCGCGGTCGCGGCGGTGCCAGTTGCCCAGGTCGCGGCACCTACGCGCGTGCCGAAGCCGTTCCTCCAGGAGGGGCTCAGCACCACGAAGTGGCCGTTGGCGAGCGCCCAGACGCCCGCCGAGCCCACGATGTCCCCTTCGGAGGGGCCGATCAGGGAATTCGACGGACTCACGATGCCCGAACTTCCGTTCGTGCCATTGCCCCACGTCACCGCACCGGTGTCCACGGCGCCGCCGTTGTTCCACTGGTAGCTGGCGACGACGTAGTTGCCATTGGCGAGCGCCACAACGCCTGGGGCTGCGCGATTGTTGACGAAGAAAGTGTCGCCGATCCGATCCTCGTTCGAGGTGCCGACCAGCGAATTGTTCGAGCCGACTGCGCCCACCAGCCCGCCGGCGCCACTTGCCCAGGTCGCCGCACCGACGTTGACGGCCGCGAGGCCGTCCCACTCGGAACTGCGCACCACATAGTTGCCGTTGCTCAGCACGGTGATTCCGGGGAAGCCGACGCGATCGCTCGGGGTCGAGCCCACCAGCGAATTGGCCTCCGAAACAACGCCGGTGCGTCCCGTGGCGCCATCGGCCCACGTCACCGCGCCCGCGTCCGCCGTCGTCGCTCCGCTCCACGAGGGGCTGGCGACCACGTAGTTGCCGTTGGCGAGCACGGCGATGGGGCTCGAGCCGACCAGGTCGTTGAAAGAGCTGCCGACCAGCGAATTGGTCGACGAGACTTCGCCGGTGACGCCAAGCGTGCCGTTACCCCACGTGACTGCGCCGGCACCCGAAGCCGCGCCGTTGGTCCACAACAGACTGCGCACGACGTAGTGTCCATTTGGCAGCGCCGTGACCCCGCTGAATCCGATGAAGTCATTGAAATTCGAACCGGTGAGCGAATTGGCGGACGTCACTTCTCCGCTGCGCCCGACGCTGCCGTTGGCCCACGTGACCGCGCCGACGCCGATCGTGGCACCGCGCGTCCAGTTCGAACTCGCCACGACATAGTTGCCATTGGCGAGCGCGGTGACACCGGGGCCGCCCATCGAACCGGCGCTGCCGACGAGATCGTCCTGGGTGCTGCCGACCAGCGAATTGAGAGGTGAAATGGCTCCGGAAAGTCCGGTAGTGCCATTGACCCAGGTCACCGCGCCCGCGTTGAGCGTGCCGCCGTTGTCCCAGAGCGGACTCATCACGACGAAGTGGCCGTTGGTGAGCATCACGATACCGTTGCTGCCCACCTCATCCCCCGCAGTGCTGCCGGTGAGCGTGGAAATCAGTCCGCCCGTGGGCGAATAGAGATACACCGCGCCGGGGCCGGCGAACGGGTCCGTGACCACGATGTTGCCATTGGGTAGAACGTTGACCGTCGAGCCGAAGGCCACGCTCCCCGTGGGACCCGCGATATCGATCTGCGCTGCGGATAACGGCAGCGCCATCGCGAAGCACGCCAGTGCGACGAAGTGCGACAGCGTCTTGCGCGGGAAGGCAGGGCCTGGATGCAGGTGTCGCGTCATCGTGTTCGCCTTTGGGGCCGGATCAAGCCGGCGCATCGGCGGGGGAGCATGGCTACGCCGGCGCAGCCTAGCGCCCGTCTGGCTCGCGAGCGCGGCCAAGCGGGCGCTTTCCGAATCACGTTCAGCTGCGCGGACGTTACGTGTCCCGAGTGTGTGCAACGGGCGTTGCCGTCGCCGCCGATCGGAGCCGCCCGGCTGCATGCGCGCGCCCAGGCGCTGGCTGCCAGCATCGCGTCGAAGCCGCACATATGCCATCGGACCGCGCCCGGTCCTGTCCTGCAATTCCACGCAGCGAGAAGCACCGGCAGTCCGTGTCGCATTCGTCCGTACCCGATCCGGAGAGTGGCGAGTCGCCCAGGCTCAGCCGTACGGGCGGTGCTTGGATTAACACGCCTTTAACGCTACTGTCGCAAGAGTTTTCACGCGCTTTGCACGCGTGCCGAAGGGTTTCGAGGATGCCGGTCGCTGAGCCAACCGCTTCGGTCGATGTCGCGCTCGCGCATGCCCGGCGCATGCTCGCGACGGAACCCGCGCTCGCCGCCGAGCAGGCCACTGAAATCCTGCGGGTCGCCGCGAACCATCCGCAGGCGTTGCTGCTGCTGGGGGCGTCCTACACCGCGCGCGGTGATGCCGAGCAAGCGGCCACGATCCTCGGCCAGCTTGCAACCACCCAGCCCAACTGGGCGCAGGCGCAACTGGAACTCGGCCTCGCACTCGGCCGGGCCGGTCGGGGCAACGAAGCGATCGCCGCGCTGCGGCGGGCCGTCGCGCTCAAGCCCGATCTGCCGCAGGCGTGGCTCGCACTGGGCGACCATCTCACGGCCACCGGCGATGTCGCCGGCGCCGATGCCGCCTACGCTGCCCACGTCAAATTCTCGATCCGTGATCCACGGCTGATGGCGGCGGCGTCGGCGCTGGCCGGCAATCGCATCGGCGAAGCAGAGGCGCTGCTGCGTGCACACCTGAAGCAGTCGCCAACCGACGTCGCGGCCATCCGCATGCTGGCCGAAGTCGCCGCGCGGCTCGCGCGACACGAGGACGCGGAATTGCTGCTGGCGCGGTGCCTCGAGCTCGCGCCGGGCTTCCACGCGGCGCGTCAGAACTACGCGCTGGTGCTGCACCGTGGCAACAAGCCGACGGAAGCACTGGTGGAGATTGAAACCCTGCTGGCGGTCGATCCCCTCAATCCGAGTTACCGGAACCTGAAGGCGGTGGTGCTATGCCGCACCGGCGACTATGCGCCGGCGCTCGAGATCTACGCGCGCATCCTGCGCGAATACCCGCACCACGCGCGCATCTGGCTGAGTTACGGGCACGCACTCAAGACCGCCGGCTCCCAGGTCGAGTCGATTGCCGCGTATCGCAAGTGCATCGAAATGGACGCTGGCTTCGGCGAAGCCTGGTGGAGCCTTGCAAACCTCAAGACGGTCCGCTTCAGCGGCGACGACGTCGAGGCCATGCGGCGGCAGCTTGAGCGCAGCGATCTGGACAGCGAGCAGCGCCTGCAATTCGAGTTCGCGCTCGGCAAGGCGCTCGAGGACGCGGGCGACTACCCCGCGTCGTTCGCGCATTACGCCGAGGGCAACACGTTGCGCCGCGGCATGCTGATCTACAGCGCGGACGATACTTCGGCCAAGGTCGCCCGCTCGAAGCGCATCTTTACGCAGGCATTCTTCGCGCAGCGCGCGGGCTCCGGTTGCGATGCCGCCGATCCGATTTTCGTCGTCGGGCTGCCGCGCTCCGGATCGACGCTCGTCGAGCAGATCCTCTCGAGCCACTCCGCGGTAGAAGGCACCATGGAGCTGCCCGAGATCATCTCGATGACGCGCGACCTGCGCCAGCAGGGCGAGGGCGATTCGGCGACCTACCACGAGGTGCTCGCGACGCTCGACGCACCGAGGCTGCGCGCGCTGGGCGAGCAGTACCTCGAACGCACGCGCGTGCAGCGCAAGACCGTGGCGCCGTTCTTCATCGACAAGATGCCGAACAACTTTGCCCACGTGGCGCTGATCCACCTCGCGTTGCCCAACGCCCGCATCGTCGACGTGCGCCGCCACCCGCTCGCCTGCTGCTTCTCCGGTTTCAAGCAGCACTTTGCACGCGGCCAGAACTTCAGCTACGGACTCGAGGACATCGGCCGCTACTACCGCGACTACGTCGAGCTGATGGCGCACTACGACGCTGTACTGCCCGGTCGCATCCACCGCGTCTTCTACGAGTCGATGGTGGACGATACGGAGGCCGAGGTGCGGCGACTGCTCGACCACTGCGGGTTGCCGTTCGAAGCGGGCTGCCTGCGCTTTTTCGAGAACGATCGGCCGGTGCGCACGGCCAGCTCCGAACAGGTTCGCAAGCCGATTTACCGTGAGGGCGTCGATCACTGGCGCCACTTTGACGAGTGGCTGACGCCGCTCAAGGCCGCACTCGGTCCCGTTCTCGACGCCTATCCCGCCACGCCCGCATTTCCAACGCAGTCGGTCACTTCACACCACACACAGTTCCAGGGGGAATCGCAATGAGCAGAACCAGCAAGCAGGTCCCGGCACGCAAGCGGCTGTCCGGCATGGCCAGGGTGCCCCTGGCGGCGGCGATCTACTTCGCAATGTGTTCGGCGCCCTTCGCGCAGGACGAACTGGTCGATCCGGCCGAGGAAAACGTTACCGAGACGGCGACCGAGGAGACCGCTCGCGACGAACCGCTCGCGCTCGAAACCGTGATCGTCACGTCGCAGAAGAAGACCGAGAACCTGCAGAAGGTGCCGATCAGCATCCAGGTGCTGGACGAGACTCGCCTCGAGGAACAGAACATCTCCGACTTCGACGATTTCGCGCGGCTCATGCCGAGCGTGTCGTTCCAGAGTTTCGGCCCCGGCTTCTCGCAGGTCTACATCCGCGGCGTGGCCAGCGGCGGCGACGGCAACCACTCCGGTCCGCTGCCCAGCGTCGGCCTGTATCTCGACGAGCAGCCGATCACGACGATCCAGGGCGCGCTTGACCTGCACATCTACGACATCCAGCGCGTGGAGGCGTTGGCCGGCCCGCAGGGCACCCTGTACGGCGCGAGTTCGCAGTCGGGCACCGTGCGCATCATCACCAACAAGCCCGACCCGAGCGGCTTCGCGGCCGGTTACGGAGTCGAGGGCAACACCATCGACAACGGCGGCAGCGGCTTCGTCACCGAGGGCTTCGTCAACCTGCCGGTGTCCGACAACGCTGCAGTCCGGCTGGTGGCGTGGGCGAAGCGCGACGCAGGCTACGTGGACAACGTGTTCGGCGAACGCACGTTCCCGACATCGGGCATCACGATCAACAATGCCGACCGCGCCGAAGATGACTACAACGATGTCGAGACGTACGGCCTGCGCGCCGCGCTAAAGGTCGACCTCAACGACAGCTGGAGCATCACGCCGACGCTCATCCACCAGAACCAGGAATCGAACGGCAGCTTCGGCTTCGACCCGGACATCGGCGACAACCAGCTCACGCACTTCTATCCGGAAAGCGCCGACGACCGCTGGACGCAGGCGGCGCTCACTGTCCAGGGCAAGATCGGCAACTTCGATCTCGTCTACGCCTACGCGCATCTCAAGCGCGACGTCGACACCGAGTCCGACTACAACGACTACGCGTTCTGGTACGACACGCTGGCGGGTTACGGCGCCTATTTCGTCAACGATGCCGGCGATCTCATCAACCCGTCGCAGTACATCCAGGGCGTCGATGGCTACACGCGCGACACGCACGAGTTGCGCCTGTCGTCGCCGCAGGACAACCGCTTCCGCTTCGTCGGCGGTCTGTTCTGGCAGGACCAGGAGCACGAAATCGAGCAGCGCTATCGCGTCGATGACCTGGCCGACGCGATTTCCGTCACCGGCTGGCCGGACACGATCTGGCTGACGCAGCAGGTCCGCACTGACGAGGATCGGGCGCTGTTCGGCGAGGTGTCCTACGACATTACCGACCAGTTGACAGCCACTGCCGGTGTTCGCTTCTTCGAGTCTGACAACAGCCTCAAGGGCTTCTTCGGATTCTCGGAGGGCTACAGCGGCTCGACCGGCGAGGCGGCATGCTTCGACGAAACCGATTTCAACGGCGCGCCCTGCATCAACCTCGACAAATCCACCAACGAGGACGACCACCTCGGGCGCTTCAACCTTACCTACGAGATCGACGACGACAAGCTCGTCTATGCCACGTGGTCGGAAGGCTATCGGCCCGGCGGCATCAATCGTCGCGGCTCACTGCCGCCATACCAGTCCGACTTCCTCACCAACTACGAGTTCGGCTGGAAAACGACGTGGCTCGACAACCGCGTGTCGTTCAACGGCGCGGTGTTCCAGCAGGACTGGGAGGACTTCCAGTTCGCGCTGCTCGGCGCCAATGGCCTCACCGAGATCAAGAATGCCAACCAGGCCCAGATCCGCGGCCTCGAGATGGAGCTCAACTGGGCCGCGACCTACAACCTCATGATCACGGGTGGCCTTGCGTTCTTCGATGCGCAATTGACCGAGAACTACTGCGGCGCGACCGACGCGAACGGCGTGCCGATCACGAATTGCCCGGTGGGGAGCGTCGATTTCCCCGACGGGCCGCAGGCGCCCGATGGCACGAAGCTGCCGATCACCGCGGATTTCAAGGGCAACGTCACGGGCCGCTACTCGTTCGACCTCGGCAGCTTCGACGCCTACTGGCAGGCCTCGGTGTTCTACGAGGGCGACCGCACGTCCGACCTGCGCCTGGTGGAGCGCGAAATCCTCGGCAACCTCGACGCCTACACCATGGTCGACCTCGCCTTCGGCATCAAGCGCGACGACTGGTCACTCGACTTCTTCCTCCGCAACGCGATCGACGAGCGCGCGGAACTGTCGAAGTTCA
>JBKJSW010000095.1:0-3387 GCA_046595765.1 Ahniellaceae bacterium | reverse complement strand
CGCGCCGCGTGGACGGAACTCCCGGCCGCTCTGCTTGTGCTGGTCGGCGACCACGCACTGCAGTTGAGCGCGTCGAAGTCAGACCTGTCCGATCCGGCGGTTCGCGCACGCTTCGAGACGCTCGCGAAGGCGGTCGTCGCGCGGATGCCCTGACGCACTCGACGCGGCAGTATTCGGCCCGTGTCCGCGCGTTGCGTGAAACGCAGCAGCGGCGCAGGCCAGCGCAACACGCGTCGACATTTGCCGTGGGCAACGGCGCGAAAGCTGGCCAGGGTCACAACTTCCCCAGCTGATGTCGTGATTCCCGAGCAATCCGCGTAACCCCGGATGAAGCCACACACGGGATCGGATTCCAGATGGGCAGGGCCACCAGGTTAACGCTGCTGATGTCGCTCTCCGTCGGCGCGAGCATCGCTGTCGCCCAAGCGACCGGCGGCGCCTACACGATGCGCAGGCAGGTCGTCGCGGGTGGCGGCAGTCGCGCCAGCGACGGCGCCTATGTCGCGACCGTGACCATTGCGGAGCCAGTAGCTTCGCCTGCGCAGTCGGGAGGTGCCTATCGCCTGACCGGAGGCTTTCACGGACAACGCGCTGCTGCCGTTTCGCTGCCCGAAACTATCTTCTGCGATGGGTTCGAATCTGCACCCTGTCCCTGATCGCACGCCCATCGCACCCAGTCGGAGTCATTCTCATGCGCACGCTACTGCTTTCCGCTCTCATCGCCCTCACGCTCGCCGCTCCGCTTGCGGCCATCGATTCGAGCCTCACCTACCAGGGCACGCTCGAAGACGCGGGCACGCCCGCGACGGGAGCCTACGATTTCGAATTCAAGCTGCAGGACACCGCTGGAATGCAAGTGGGCAATGCAACTGTGTCAGACAACGTCGCGGTCACTGCCGGCGTGTTCACAGTCACGCTCGACTTTGGCAATGCCGCATTCACCGGCCCCGATCGGTTCCTCGTAATCTCGGTGCGGCCGGGCGCATCTGTCGGCGCGTTTACCACGCTCGCGCCGCGCACGAAGATCACCCCGGCTCCTTATGCCCAACTGGCCGACGAGGCGAATTTTGCCGCCTCGGTCGCCAATGACAGCATTGGCGGCGCGCAGATTGTGGATGGCGCGGTAGGGGCATCTGACATCGATCCACTGCAGGTGCAGCGACGCGTGTCGGGCGCGTGCTCGGTCTCCCAGGCGGTCTCCAGTATCAATGTCTCCGGCAACGTCGGCTGCATAACCGTCGGCACAGGGGATATCAACTCGGTAACCGCTGGGGAGGGTCTGTCCGGCGGCGGCGGCTTCGGCGACCTTACACTCGGAATCGCGAGCAATGCAGTGACTTCCCTCATGCTGGGAAATGGGGAAGTGCAGAGTGTAGACATCGCCGATGGCCCCAACGGCGTGCAGGGCATCGACATCGTCGACGGTACGGTGGGCTCGGCAGATGTGAACACGAGCCAGATACAACGCCGGCTCTCGTCCGAGTGCGTCGTGGGAAGTGCCGTTCGCTCAGTGGGCGCGGACGGCACGGTCGTTTGCCAGTCCACCCGCAATACCTTCGCATTCAGCAGTGCCGGCAATGCGATCACCGCCACGACTACCGCACAACCGACAGGCACCTCGGTGTCGTACACGCTGGCTCAGGCAGAAAACATCGTGGTCACCTATGGAGCGTTGATGGTCGCCTCCACGAATTCATCGACCGTCACCTGCGAGCTGATTCCGGTATTCGACTCGATCGCGATCCAGCCGGGGATTTCCATCGGCTCGAACTCGCCTGGAGGCGGTGCGACCACGACCACGACCCACTCCCCCAGCCGAACGATGAGGCTTTTCCAAACAGCCGGATCGCACGTGGCGCGTCTGGATTTCGTGCGCACCGGTGGCCTGTCGTGCAGTGCGAGCGGCTTCTGGCTGGAAGTCCGCAGCGACTGAGTGGCGATCCGGCGGTCTCGCCGGATCGCCTCGTTGCCACGACCTCAGGCGACAGCGGAGATACGCTTCGCCGGCATCGGTGCGGGCGCGTGGAACTGTTCCTCTTCGGTCGATCCCGACAGAGCAGCCAGCGACGAGGAGCCGCCCGCGATCAGCGTGTTGAGCTGGTCGAAGTAGCCGGTGCCGACTTCGCGCTGGTGCTTGGCGCCCGTGTAGCCCTGCTTTTCGGCGGCGAACTCGGCTTCCTGCAGTTCGACGTAGGCGGCCATCTGGCGATCCTTGTAGCCCGACGCAAGCTTCCACATCGCGAAGTTGAGCGCGTGGAAACCCGCCAGCGTGATGAACTGGAACTTGTAGCCGTAGCTCGCGATTTCCTTCTGGAACTTGGCGATGGTGGCTTCGTCGAGGTTCTTCTTCCAGTTGAACGAGGGCGAGCAGTTGTAGGCCAGGAGCTTGCCGGGAAACTTCGCGTGGATCGCCTCTGCGAACTGCTTGGCTTCCGCAAGGTCAGGGTGCCCTGTCTCGCACCAGACGAGGTCGGCATACGGTGCGTAGGCCAGGCCGCGCGAGATCGCCTGCTCAATGCCGGCCTTGCACTCGAAGAAGCCTTCCACGGTGCGGCCGCCGGTGCAGTGCGGCTTGTCGTTGTCGTCGATGTCGGATGTCAACAGACCTGCGCCCATCGCGTCGGTGCGCGCGACGATCAGGGTCGGTACGCCGGAGACATCGGCCGCGAGGCGCGCCGCAACCAGCTTCTGCACTGCTTCGGTCGTCGTCACCAGCACCTTGCCGCCCATGTGGCCGCACTTCTTCGCGCTGGCCAGCTGGTCTTCGAAATGCACCGCGGCGGCACCGGCCTCGATCATGTGGCGCATGAGTTCGTAGGCATTGAGCACGCCGCCGAATCCCGCCTCGGCGTCCGCCACGATCGGCACCAGCCAGTCGATGCTGTCGTCACCCTCGGCGTGATGGATCTGGTCCGCGCGGAGCAGTGTGTTGTTGATCTTCTTCACCACGTTCGGCACCGAGTCGACGGGATACAACGACTGGTCGGGGTACATTTCCCCGGCGGTATTCGCGTCGGCAGCCACCTGCCAGCCCGAGAGATAAATCGCCTTGAGCCCGGCCTTGACCTGCTGCATGGCCTGGTTGCCGGTCATCGCGCCCAGCGCATTGACGAAGGGTTCGTTGTGGAGGTCGCGCCAGAGGCGATCGGCACCGCGACGGGCCAGCGAGTGTTCGACCGCGACAGTGCCGCGCAGGCGCACCACTTCCTCGGCTGGATACGGGCGCGTGATGCCCTTCCAGCGTGCGTTGTTGCTCCACTCGAGGTTGAGGGCGTCGGCGGTCGGTAGCGGGTTCTTCATGGTCGTGGCTCCGGTGGGGTCTGGGAAGCGGCTTGCGCCGCGTCAACGTGGATCAGTTGCGCTCGACGATGCAGGGATAAGCGGCGA
>JBKJSW010000030.1:0-7232 GCA_046595765.1 Ahniellaceae bacterium | reverse complement strand
CTCGCGCAATTCCTCCCCGGGAACACCATCGAACGCGTGTCGCGCCGGGCCAAGTACCTCCTGCTCGGGCTCGAGGAAGGCGACGCGATCGTGCATCTCGGCATGTCGGGTTCGCTGCGCGTAGTCGCTGCGGACACGCCGTCGGAACTGCACGACCACCTCGACGTGGTGATGTCGAACGACAAGGCGCTGCGCTTCCACGACCCGCGTCGATTCGGTTGCTGGTTGTGGCAACCGCGTAACACCGTGCATCCGCTGCTCGCGCACCTCGGGCCGGAGCCGCTCGGCGATGCGTTCGACGACGACCATCTCTGGCGCGCCAGCCGCGGGCGCACCGCAGCCGTCAAGACGTTTCTGATGGACCAGCGCATCGTCGTGGGCGTTGGCAACATCTACGCCGCGGAAGCGCTATTCCGCGCCGGCATCCATCCATCGCGAGCGGCCGGACGCGTATCGCGCGAGCGCTTTCGCGCCTTGTCGGAAGCGGTGCGCGCGGTGCTGGCGCATGCGATCGCGCGCGGCGGCACCACGCTGCGCGACTACGTCAACGCGGTCGGCGAGCCGGGGTATTTCGAGCTGGAGCTCGACGTGTATGGGCGCGCGGGCGAACCCTGTCCACGTTGCGCCGCACCGCTCCGGAATGCGGTGATCGGCCAGCGCGCCAGCGTCTACTGCCCGCGCTGCCAGCGCTAGTCCGCGCGCGTCGCGGCACGACGCGGGGCGTTCAGTCGTAGCAGCGCGGGTCGCCGAGCCAGAGTCCTTCGGCGGTGTTCAGCATCACCACGCGCGGTTGCACGGTGGCGACGCGGTACACGGGTTTTGGATTGTCCTGCTCGGAGAGGTCCGGGGCATAGCGGCTCGGCACGTAGGTACTGCCCGGCAGATGTTGCTTCAGCCGCACGATCTGCTCGGTCTGCGGCAGGGTGCCGTCGAGCGGGATGAAAAGGTGTTCCAGCGGGGCCGTGGCGCTCTCGTTCGGGAACTCGAACGTCACTTTGGTTTTGCCGACTGCGCGGGTGGTGACGAAGCTTGCGCAGATCTCGTTCGCCTCGAGTGGTTCAAGCGAAGCACCCATGCGTCGCTCAAGTTCCGCGCGTGGCATGCCAATGCGGATCCCAGACCAGGTGAGCTCGTCGTCCTCGAGCGCAAGACCATCCACGGGGTAGGACGGCTGGATATGGCCGGTGTCGGAGGTGCCGCCCGCGTCCACGTCGACTCCGGCGCGCGAGGGCGCCTGGCTGCAGCCGTCGACCAGCGCCAGTGTCGCGGCGATGAGCATGAATCCCAAGCAGAACTTCCATTGCCGCTGCATGCATCCCCCAGCGCGGCGCGTGGTGTAGCCGCACCGCCTGTGTATCAGCGCCGACGTGAATGTCGAGGTGAATGCGGCAGACGCCCGCATTTTGCCATTCAGTGGGCGGTTGGCCAGGGTGCAGTCGAACGGGCGCTAGGACGGCAGTGCCAGTTCGCCCTGCTTGAGCTCGAGGCGACCGCGCCCCTCGAAGATGAGCTTGAATTCGGCGCGGCTGACCGAGACGTAGCGGTCGTTGCCGCCGATCTCGACCTGCGCACCCTGCGTGACTGCGCGACCCGATTCGTCGACCCTCACCACCATCGTCGCCTTTTTGCCGGTATGGCAGATGGTCTTGATTTCGATGAGCTCGTCGGCCCAGGCCAGGAGGTACTGGCTGCCTTCGAACAATTCGCCCTGGAAATCGGTGCGCAACCCGTAAGCGAGCACCGGGATGTGCAAGTCATCCACCACGTCGGTCAACTGCCACACCTGGGCCTTGGTCAGGAACTGCGCTTCGTCCAGCAGCACGCAGTGCAGCACGCCGCATTCGGCGATATCCGCACGCAGCAGCATCGCGAGATCGGTGGCGGGGTCGAACACGGTCGCTTCCGCGGACAGGCCGATGCGCGAGGCGACGACGCCCGCGCCGGCGCGGTGATCAAGCCGCGGCGTGAGGATCGCCACCCGCATGCCGCGCTCGCGATAGTTGTGCGCGCTCTGCAGCAGCGTGGTGGTCTTGCCGGCGTTCATCGCCGAGAAATAGAAATACAGCTTGGCCATGGAGAGTCGAGTGACGGTGGGAATTGTCGAAGCCCGCATCCTCGCATCGACCGCCCCTGGTGCGCGACCCGTCGAGACGCGCACGCACCAAACGGGGCAGGCCAGTAGAATCGCGCGCCCCGCCCACGATGGACCCGATGTCCCTCAATCCCGCCCAGCGCGCCGCGGTCCAATACGTCGACGGCCCCTTGCTGGTGCTGGCCGGCGCCGGATCGGGCAAGACCCGCGTCATCACGGACAAGATCGCGCACCTGGCGCAATCCGGTCTCGCGCCGCACCGGATCACGGCGATCACCTTCACCAATCGCGCCGCGCGCGAGATGCGCGAGCGCGCGGCGAAACGCCTGCCACGCTCCGACGACGCCGAACGTCAACCCGTGATCTCGACCTTCCATGCACTCGGCCTCAAGTTCCTGCAGATTGAATGCGCAAAGGTTGGCCTGCGGGCGGGCTTCAGCGTGTTCGGCGCCGACGACAGCCTGGCGCTGCTGCGCGAACTGGTGCCTTCGGCTACGCGTCCCGACGCGCTGGAAGCCCTGCGCTCTCTGATTGGCCGCGCCAAGAACGACGCGCTGACGCCCGCAGAGGCGGAAGCGGCAGCCGCCTTGCCACGCGAACGCGAAGCCGCAGTGCTCTACGCCGCGTACCAGCGCAGGCTGGGTGCCTTCAACGCGGTCGATTTCGACGACCTCATCCGCCTGCCGGTGCGCCTCCTGGAAGAGCGCGATGACGTCGCCGCTGCATGGCGTGAGCGCATCCGCTACCTGCTGGTCGACGAATACCAGGACAGTAATCGCGCGCAGTACCGCCTGCTCAAGGGCCTCTCGGGCGCGCGCGGCGCGTTCACGGCGGTCGGCGACGACGACCAGAGCATCTACGCGTGGCGCGGTGCGGCGCCGGAGAACCTGGACGAGCTCGCGCGCGATTTTCCCGCGCTCAAGGTGATCAAGCTCGAGCAGAACTATCGCTGCAGTGGACGCATCCTGCGCGCGGCCAACGCGCTCATCGCGCACAACCCGCACAAGCTCGCGAAAACCCTGTGGAGCGAGCATGCCGAAGGCGCGCCTATCCGCGTGCTGGCCTGCGCCGATGTCGACGTCGAGGCTGCGCGCGTCGCCGGAGAGATCTGGCAGCGTGGCAAGGCCGGCGGCGGCCCGCCGCTGTGGCACGAATTCGCGGTGTTGTACCGCGGCAACCACCAGTCGCGAGTAGTCGAAAAGGCGATGCGCGCGGCCGGAGTGCCGTACCACCTGAGTGGTGGCCAGTCCTTCTTCGAACGCACCGAAGTCCGCGACTTGCTCGCATGGCTCCGCCTCATCGCCAATCCGGACGATGACGCGGCGTTCCTGCGCGCAGTGGCGGCGCCGCGGCGCGACGTGGGCGCGCAGACGCTCGAACGTCTCGGCCTGCTCGCAGGAACGGCGCATGCCTCGCTGGCACGCGCTGCGGGCCAGCCAGCGCTGGTGCAGCAGCTCGGCTCGCGGCCCGCGGCGGCATTGGCAGGCTTTGCGGAAATACTCGGTGCGCTGCGTGGATTGGTGGCGGGTCAGGGCGTCGCGGTGCTCGCCGCGCAACTGCCCGAGCGCACCGGCTACCGTGCCGCGCTCGCGCATCTGTCGGACGTTCCGTTGCGCGGGCGGCGCATCGCCAATGTCGACGAGTTCGTGCAATGGCTGACCTCGCACGCCGCGCGCACCGGAGGCAGCGGGCTTGCGCAGCTGAACGCGCAGCTCGCGCTGCTCGACTACGGCGACCGCGACGATCCGGGCAACCAGGCGCGGCTCATGACCTTGCACGGCGCCAAGGGCCTCGAGTTCCGGCACGTGTGGCTCATCGGCGTCGAAGACGGCGTGCTGCCGCACGATGCCGCGATCGACGCGGGTACGCTGGAGGAGGAGCGTCGCCTGTTTTACGTGGGGATCACGCGTGCACGGGAAACGTTGACGCTGTCGCACGTGCAGCACCGCACGCGCTTCGGCGAACGCAGCCGCACGCGGCCAAGCCGCTTCCTCGAAGAACTGCCCGCCGCGGAGTTGCGACGCGAAGGCGACGATCCCGAGCAGGACGCCACCGAATTGCGCGAGCGCAACCGCGACCAGTTTGCGCGCCTGGCGGCACTGCTGGGTTAGCGGTGGCCACGCGCTCGTCGTTCCAGCGAATTCCCGGAGATTTCCCCGGCAGCCTGCACGGTCGGGACGCCGTCGGACACTTGTAGACTCCGCCGCGTCGAAACGGAAGGGGACCTGGAAATGCGCACACGCGATCTCGCTCTGTGCTTCTTATTGCTGGGCCTCTGCGGCTGCGCTGGCCGGGAGACCCACGAGGAACAATCCGCGCCGGTCGCCGAAGTGCCTGCCGGGCCGCTGCCCGACGACAAGCTGGACGCAGTCGCGTGGACGCAAGGAGCCGCCGAGGCCCGGGCCTCGAGCCTCGGTGCGTTTGCCGGCGCCTGGCGCGCCGTCGACGCGGGCATCGATGACCCGGCCTGGGATGCGCTGCCGCCCTCCGAACGCGATGCGATCGGCAATCGCGCGGAGTTGGCGTCGCTGCCGATCGCGGTCATCGCGGATGTCGATGAAACGCTGCTCGACAACACTCCTTTCAATTCGCGCATGTTGATGGAGCCCATCCCCGGCGATCTCGCCGTCGCCGATTCGCGTGCCGCGTTTTCGCGCCGCTGGCGCGAATGGGTCGATGACGAGCGGGCGCGCGCGCTTCCCGGAGCGGCGGCGTTCGCCAGGCGCCTTGCCGACGGCGGCGTGGCGTTTTTCTACATCACCAACCGCAATGACCAGGAACGCGCGGCCACCTGTCGCAATCTGGTGGCCGAGGGGTTCCCGGTCCCGGATTGCCAGCGGCATGTTCTGACGCGCAATGACGAGCAGGGCCGCCCCAGCGCCAAGTCATCGCGCAGGGCCACGATCGGACGCGGGCATCGCGTGCTCGCGATGCTGGGCGACAATCTTGGCGACTTTATCGATGGCGTGGAGGCGAGCCGCGCGGTGCGCGGCGCCCTGGTGGACGCGCAAGGCCCCTGGTGGGGCGAGCGCTGGTTCATGCTGTCCAATCCGATGTACGGCTCCTGGGAAACCGCAGCGGGTCCGCTGCCGCCCGATGCACATCCCGCCACCCTGGCGGTGCGCGACGCGCAGATCCGGGCAGCGAAGCGCGCCGCACTCGATCTGAAACTGGATCCAAAATCGAACTAATACAAAGGCTTATCTGCTACTTTATAAAGTGTTGCAACAGGTTTACGTCGTAGGCTACTATCCCACCTGCCGATTAGTCGGCGATTGCGGTAAAGCCTTGCGACAAGTTTTCGTTCCGGCGATCCGGACATGCAGCACTTCGAATGGCCCCTCGCGGGCCATTTTTTTTGGCGCATACGCGATGCTTCGCGCGTCCCGGAAAGCCGTCGCACTTGCCGCACCCGCGGTCGGCCCCTAGGCTCACGGCCTCTTCGTTCGCTTCGGAATGTCCGTGATGCCGCGTCTCTCGTTTAGCAAAGCCTGCCTGCTGCTGTTGACCCTCCTCCTGCTGAGCCTGTCTGGGGTGTCGTGCAAGCGCGACCCGGTAGCCAAGACCAAGACGCCGGAAGGATCGGTGCAGGCGGGCGCCGACGCGCTGGCCAAAGGCGACCTGCGCGCATTCGTGCTCTCCCAGGTTCCACCGAAGGACCTGGAAAAACTCCGCGCCGACTGGAAAGCGCAGGCCGCGAAGCCCGTGGATCCGGCCGAGGCGGCGCGTTTCGCCGACCAGATGGCCAAGTTCAATGACGCTGCCGCCGTCGACAACATGATGAAGGAGTTCGAGCCCAAGCTCGCTGAGTTCGACCGCGAGGGCGCAGCGCAGATGCCGATGCTGATCGGGATGATGACCGGCATGGCCCAGGCCAGCATCCAGCAGAACAAGGAGCTGGATGCGGCCGGCAAGGCGCAGGCCACGCAAATGGTCAATGTGCTGACGCGCTGGATCGGCGGCGCGAAGTTCACCGATCGCGCCAAGGTGCGGACCTCCCTCCAGGCGCTTGCCGACGCAGCGCGCGGCTCGAAGGTGCGCACGCTCGCGCAGTTGCAGGCACTGCCGTTCGACGCGGCGCTCGATGAATACAGCCGTGCTTTCCGCGCGTTGAAGGCAGTGCTCGCGACCTACGGCCTGCCGCTCGATCCCGTCTTTGCGAGCGTCAAGACCAAAGTGCTGTCCAAGACCGGCGACACCGCCAAGGTACGTGTCACCTATCGCCTGCTCGAGACCGACTTCATGCACGACATGGACATGGTGAAAATCGGTGACCGCTGGTATGGCAGCAAGACCGCTGCGCAGGTGGGCGACATGCTGGACGACAAGGACGCCGCCGGTGCCGCGTCTCCGCTGCCGATGACTCGATAAGAGACGCGCTATCGATCGCCGTTGCGGTGGCCCGCGGAGGTTCGCCGCCGGCGCCGCAGCCGCATTCGATGAAACAGCTCGAATCCTCCCTCGAATCGCGCGACGCATCGGTTGAAACGACGACTGACGGACACGCCGTCGTCGCTCCGCCGACCGTGTCGCAGGGCGCGCGCACGCCGTTCGGGTGGAGGGTGCTCGGCTGGTTGCTGCGTCCGTTCCTGCGGGTACGCACCGAGCCGCCCGAGCTGCGCTCCCTGCACGAAAGCGATCGCACCCCGATCGTCTACATCCTGGAACGGCCGGGTGCGTCCAATCTCCTGATCCTCGAGGAGGCTTGCCGCGAAGCGGGCTTGCCGGCGCCGTTGCGCAGGATGGAACAGATCTCGCTGGGTCCTCGCCAGCGCGCGGTGATCATGCTGCATCCGCGCATCCGGCGTTTTTCCAGGCGCCGTCCCAGCAGCTATCCGCCGGAACTGCGCGAACTGTTGCGCATGGTGGAGGACAATCCGGCGCTCGACGTGAGGCTGCTGCCCGTGTCGATCTTCGTCGGTCGCGCACCCGGTCGCGACGCGGGCTGGTTCCGCGTGTTGTTTTCCGAGAACTGGGTGATGGTGGGCAGCTTCCGGCGCCTGCTTGCCCTCCTCCTGAACGGCCGCGACACCCTGGTGCACTTCAGCCGGCCCGTCAGCCTGCGCGAAGTCGCCGCCGAGGGGCTGCCGACGGAACGCGCGGCGCGCAAGTCGGCGCGCGTGCTGCGTACGCACTTCCG
>JBKJSW010000427.1:0-2593 GCA_046595765.1 Ahniellaceae bacterium | reverse complement strand
C
The DNA here is from genome assembly GCA_046595765.1 of Ahniellaceae bacterium. GTDB lineage: Bacteria > Pseudomonadota > Gammaproteobacteria > Xanthomonadales > Ahniellaceae > JBBQNY01. The sequence continues at coordinate 2,592 of JBKJSW010000427.1, read as the reverse complement.
TCGTCTTCAGCGGTCGCCGCTTGAAGTCGCTACCCGTCTGAGAGGTTTGCCGCGATGGAGTTTTTCCGCAAGGAAACCAATTTCGATTTCATGGGCTGGCGCCGGGTGGCGGTGGGTATTTCCGTCTTCCTCATGATCGCGTCGCTTGCGCTGCTCGCGACCCGCGGACTGAACTACGCGCTCGATTTCACCGGCGGCACGCTGGTCGAGGTCGCGTTCGCGGAGCCGGTCGCGGTCGGTGACGTGCGCGCGGCGCTCGAGAGCGGTGGTTTCGAGGGCGCGCTCGTGCAGGGCCTTGGTGGCGCGCGCGAAGTCGCGATCCGTCTCGCGCCGGAAGCGGGCAAGGTCGCCAACAAGGACCAGCTCGGCACAGAAGTCCGCAAGGCACTCGCCGCCAAATTCCCTGGCGTCACGGTCAAGCGCAGCGACTTCGTCGGGCCCCAGGTCGGTGAGGAACTGCGCACGCAAGGCCTGGTGGCCGCGATCTTCGTCATCATCGGCATCGTCGTGTACATCGGCCTGCGGTTCGAGTGGCGCTTCGCCGTCGCGTCGATCGCGGCGGAAATCCACGACACCCTGCTGACGCTGGGCTTCCTTGCGTTGACGCAGCGCGACTTCGACCTGACCGCGCTCGCCGCGGTGCTGTCGGTGATCGGTTATTCCATCAACGACAAGGTCGTGGTGTTCGACCGCGTACGCGAGATCTTCCGCGGCGCCCGCAAGCTCGATCCGGAGCAGGTCATCAACAAGGCGGTCAACAGCACCCTGTCGCGCACCATCATGACCGGCCTGACCACGTCGCTCGCGGTCGGATCGCTGTACCTGTTCGGCGGTCCCGCGGTCGAAGGCTTCGGCATCATCATGCTGGTCGGCATCCTGATCGGCACCTTTTCCTCGGTGTTTTTCGCCAACCCGATCCTGCTCTGGCTCGGCGTTTCGAAGAAGGACCTGCTGAAGGTCACGCGCGAGGATCCTGAGCTCCTGCGCCGCCCATAGGCTCAAAAAGGCTCGGCTTTTTGCCTACGCGAGCAGCGCGTCGCCCCGGTGCGGCGCGATCGCAGCGAGCAATGCGTCGCCGACCTTGATGTTGGCGGCGACAATGTTGCCCGTGGTGATGAATTTCTCGCCGCCGGCAAAATCGGTACAGCGTCCGCCCGCCTCGCGCATGAGCAGGCTCCCCGCGGCGACGTCCCACGGTTTCACTCCGGCTTCGAAATAGGCATCGAAACGCCCGCAGGCAACATAAGCGAGATCGAGCGCGGCGGAACCGCTGCGCCGGATGTCGTGCGCAGCCAAGAGGACCGCACGGGTCATCCCCCAGTGTGCATCGAGATGCTGGTGCTGTCGGAACGGGAAGCCCGTCGCGACCAGCGCCCCGTCGAGCGACTTGCGCTGCGAAACCCGCATGCGCTTGTCGTTGAGAAAGGCGCCACCCCCCTTGAGGGCGGTGAAAAGCTCCGAGCGCAGCGGGTCGAACACCACGCCCAGCACGACTTCCCCGTCCTCAACGAGCGCGATCGACACGGAAAAGTGCGGCACGCCGCGCAAATAGTTGCTGGTGCCGTCGAGCGGATCGATCACCCACACGAAGCGACCCTGGCCCGCAGCGCCCGATTCCTCGGCCAGGAAGGCGTGCTTCGGGAACGCGCGCTTGATCTCGCGCACGATCTCCTTTTCGGCATTGCGATCGACCTCAGACGCAAAGTCGTTGCGTTCCTTTTCAACGACTGGAATGCTCTCCAGCCGATTGAGGTTGCGCAGCAGCACCTGGCCGCCTGCGCGCGCCGCCTTGATGGCGATCAGAAGGGCGCCCTTGCTCATGTCGAAACCATTCCGGGAATGCCGATGCGTTGGGTAAAGAACAGGCGGTCGCGCGGACCGCGGCGCGCAGCCTAGCACGTGACTCCCGGCCTTCCGCTCGAGGCGGAGCCTCGCGAGACCGAGGCGACCGCGCGTCTGCGCGACGTTCGCATCGTGCTGGTGCGTACTTCGCATGCGGGCAACATGGGCGCCGCGGCCCGTGCGATGCGGACGATGGGCCTCGCCAACCTCGTCCTCGTGGCACCGCAGCGTCCCGTGGATGATGCGGCGCGGGCCTTGGCGGCCGGCGGCGTCGACCTTCTGGATCGCGCCACGCACGTTCCCACTCTCGACGCTGCCGTGTCGGAATGCGTCACCGTGTTCGGCTGCACCGCTCGCAGCCGCACGGTGAGCCTGCCCCAGCTGTCGCCCCGCCAGGCGGCCGCTGCACTGCTCGAAGATGCCCGATCCGGTCCCGTGGCGCTGGTGTTCGGCAATGAACGCACCGGGCTCACCAATCGGGAACTGACCCGCTGTGCCGCGCAAGTGCACATCGCTGCGAATCCCGAATACCCGTCGCTCAATCTCGCGGCCGCCGTGCAGATTGCGGCGTACGAACTGCGCGGCGCGGCACTTGACCGTGTCGCGTCCGGCGCGGACCCGGCCGGCCGGGCGCCGCGAGCCGACGCGCGCATCGACCCGGCCCTCCACGACGTGGCCAACGCCGCCCAGCTCGAGGGGCTCGCGACGCACCTCGAACACGCCCTGTTCGTGATCGATTTCTTCAAGGGG
>JBKJSW010000410.1:0-2998 GCA_046595765.1 Ahniellaceae bacterium | reverse complement strand
GGCCGAACCGACATCGATCGAACGCACGACCAAGGTCGACGGGGCCGCGGGATCGGACATCGGCGCCGCGATCGCGGGATCGGCCGGCATCACCTGAGGGGTGGTGCTGGCGGCTGGCGTGGAATCGGGTGCCACCACTGGTGCGGCTTCTTCTTTCTTCTTGCAGCCGGCGACGGCCAGGGCAGCCACGAGGGCCACGGTCAAGAAACGGGACATGTGCATGCTGATCTCCTGGAGAAACGAAAACGAAACTTGAATCAGAGTTCCGGAACCTTGAGCACCTGGCCCGGATGGATGAGATCGGGGTCCTTGATCTGGTCGCTATTGGCCTCGAACAGTTTGCGCCACGCGGAGGCCTTGCCATAGAGCCGCTTGGCGATCTTCGAAAGGCTGTCGCCCTGCAGCACGGTATAGGTGGAAGGCAACGCACGCGGCGCCGAGGCCGCGCTCGAGATCACGCCACCGACGACGTTGCCGAAGATCGACTTCTTCGCCGCGGCCGGGGCCGTGCTGCTGGCTGCCGCGCGCACATTACCGAAGCTCGGCCTGGCTGCACTCTTCGCCGGTACCGGCGTGCTGCCCGCCCCGCCACCGTAGATACGCGCGCTCTTGGCGGCCGACGCGGCCTTGTCGACGATGCCGGTCGCGGTCTTGCCGAGAGATGCTTTCGGTGTGACTGGCCTGGCCGGCGCCGGTGAAAGCTTCGTCGACACAGGCTTGGCGCCGAGGGACGTGCTGGGCTTGAGCGTGGGTGTGCCCGGTTTGCGTGGCGTTCCGATCATGGTGTTCCCCGTGTGCGATGCGCGGTGCGAATGCCGGACTGGAGTGGCGAATCGCGTTGCCGAACGCGCACGGTAGTCCAGCGCAATCGCAATGGGCAAGCACAAGCACGCGCGGATCGGCGCCGGGTTTATTGTCAATTCATCGCCCGGCGCGGCGGGCCGGCGCGATCGCTGTGCGTGCAGCGATGCCGGTCCGGCGCGAGGACTGCCGGAAGGCAGCGGCGAAGTCGTCGCGCTACTTCCCGTCGTGCAGGTAATCGAGGCTGGCGGTGAGCAGCGCGCGCAGGCCGAGGTCGAGCGCCGACTCGTCGAGGAAGAACGCCGGCGAATGGTTGCTCGGCGCGCGCGCCGGATCCTGCCCGGTGGGCGTCGCGCCGACGAAAAAGAACAGCCCGGGGACTTCGAGCGCATACAGCGAGAAATCTTCCGCGCCCATCGTGAGTGGAATCTCGATCACATTGCCGGCACCGGCCGCGCGCTGGAGGCTCGGCAACATGCGTGCGACGAGCGCCGGGTCGTTGGCCGTGACCGGATTGCCCTCGTCCGCGGGAATGGTTCCCTCGATCGTCGCGCCATGCGCCGCCGCGACGTGCTTCGCGACATTGAGGAGGTCGGCGTGGATCGCCTTGCGCACGTCCTCGTCGAAAGTGCGGATTGTGCCGACCAGCTCGACGCGATCGGGAATGATGTTGTAACGGATGCCGCCCTTGATGGCGCCGAACGAAACCACCGCGGGCAAGCGGCTGATATCGGTGCGACGGCTGACGATGTGCTGTGCGCTGCCGATGATCTCGGCCGCCGCCGCGATGGGATCGACACCGCCCCACGGGCGCGAACCGTGGGTCTGGCGGCCGACCACCGAGAATTCGAAGCGGTCCGACGCGGCCATCATCGGCCCCGCGCGGTAGCCGATCTTGCCGGCGTTGAGCGTGGACATCACGTGCAGGCCGAACACGGCGTCGGGCCTGAAGTCGCGGAACACGCCTTCCTTCAGCATGAGCGCTGCGCCGCCCTCCTCGCCGGCGGGCGGGCCTTCTTCGGCGGGCTGGAACACAAACAAGACTTCGCCGGGCAGATCGGCGCGTTGCGCGGCGAGCGCCTCGGCGACGCCCATGAGTATCGCGGTGTGCGAATCATGGCCGCAGGCGTGCATCACCCCGACCTTCTCGCCGCGGAATTCGGTGGTGGCTTTCGAGGCGAAGGTCACGTCCGCGGTTTCCGTCACCGGCAACGCGTCCATGTCGGCGCGCAGCGCGAGTCGCGGACCTGGCTTGCCACCGCGCAGGATCGCGGTGACGCCGGTATGCGCGACGCCGGTGCGGATGTCTTCAAGGCCGATGGCCTTGAGGTGCGCGGCGACTTTCGCCGCGGTGCGCGTTTCGCGGTTGCCGAGTTCGGGATGCTCATGGAAATCACGACGCCAGGCGAGCACCCTGGGTTGCAGCGACTTCGCCGCGACATCCACTGCTGCGGCGGTCGAATCCACGTCCTGCGCAAAAACATTGCCGCAAAGCGCGAGCAGCGCGCTGGTGCAAGCTGCAATGCGGGTCGGCATCAGGAAGGTCGTCATGAACATTCGTCACCTCGACTGCAGGGCACGCGATGCTAGCAGCGTACCCGGCGCCTGCAGGAGCGCGCCCGGCGCGCGAAGCGGTCGCGCCGAATTGCGAGCCTGCAATCCGGATACGGAACGCCCGATCGCTATGGCCGATGCTCGCGCGCGAGGTAGTCGGTGGACTGCATCTCGATGAGGCGGCTGGCGGTGCGTTCGAATTCGCGGCGCAGCCTTTCACCCCTGTAGAGCGCCTGCGGTTCCACCTCGGCGCTCACGACCAGGTTCACGTTGCGATCGTAGAACTCGTCGATCAGATGCACGAAGCGCCGCGCCGGGTCGTCGTTGCCGCCGTCGAATCGCGGCACGCCGGAGACCATGACCGTGTGGAAATCGCGGGCGATCTCGATGTAGTCGGCGACGGCGCGCGGTCCCTCGCACAGCGCCGCGAACGCGAACCAGATCCCGCCGCCGCTGCGCATGCGGAACGGAACGGCGCGGCCATTCACGTCCTCCACGTCGTCCCGTTCGATGGGACCGCTCGCGACCTCGGCGAACATGGCGGCGAGCGCCGCGTCGCCGGTTGCGTCCGCGGGCGTGCGATACACCGGCGAACGCGTCAGCGCACGCAGGCGATAGTCCTGCCGGCCGGCCAGTTCGTGCA
>JBKJSW010000342.1:0-3860 GCA_046595765.1 Ahniellaceae bacterium | reverse complement strand
GGTGCCTGGCCGAGGCCGGCACCGGCGCGCCAGGCCGCGATCGGCGCGGGTGTGCCCACGTCGGCCACTTGCGTCACGGTAAGCAAGGTCTGCGGCTCGGGCATGCAGGCCCTCATGTTCGCGCACGATTCGCTGCGTGTTGGCAACGCGCAATTCATCGTCGCCGGCGGCATGGAAAGCATGACCAATGCGCCGCACCTCATTCCCGGCTCGCGCACGGGCATCCGCTTCGGCGACGGCCAGTTCGTCGACCACATGGCCTGGGACGGCCTGACCAATCCCTACGATGGCAAGGCCATGGGCGTGTTCGGCGAGCAGTGCGTCGCCAAGTACTCGATGACCCGCGAGGAGCAGGACGCATTCTCGACCGCCAGTGTCGAACGCGCGCTCGCCGCGCAGCGGGATGGCTTCGTCAAGGACGAGATCGCCCCGGTCACGGTCAAGGGCCGCAAAGGCGACACGATCATCGACACCGACGAGGAACCCGCGCGCTGCGATCTCGGCAAGGTCGCCTCGCTGCGGCCGGCCTTCAAGAGCGACGGCACGATCACTGCGGCCACCTCATCCAAGATCTCCGATGGCGCCGCGGCCCTGGTGCTTACAACCACCGAAGCCGCCGCCGCCGCGGGGCTCAAGCCGCTGGCGCGCATCGTCGGGCACCTCGGCCATGCGCATGAGCCGGAATGGTTCACCACGGCACCCGTGCATGCGGTGAAGCGCCTTCTCGAAAAACTCTCCTGGAGCGTCGATGACGTCGACCTGTTCGAGATCAACGAAGCCTTTGCCTGCGTCGCCATGGCCCCGATGCGGGAACTCGGGGTGCCCCACGACAAGCTGAACGTTTACGGTGGCGCGACGGCGCTTGGCCATCCGATTGGCGCATCTGGCGCCAGAATTGTCGTAACCTTGCTCAACGCCCTCCGGAAGCGGGGCGGCAAGCGGGGAATTGCGTCCCTCTGCATCGGCGGTGGCGAGGCCACTGCGCTGGCGCTTGAACTTGTGTAAGCTTGTCATTGCGCTGGTTGTTTCCAGTCAACGCCGGGTTCATGTGATCCCCGGTTTATTCCACATCAGGAGATTGCACAGATGAACTTGCAGAAATTGGCCCTTGCGGCCGCGATGGCTCTTGCCTTGGCCGCGTGCCAGGACAATGCCGAACAGGCCCAGGAAGCTGCGACCGACGCCGCTGCCGAAGCCACGGAAGCCAGCTCCGACGCCGCCGAGGCTTCGACCGAAGCCGCGATGAGCGGTACGGCTGATGACGCCGCCGAAGCGATGGCCGCCCAGGCCGCTGCCCAGCAGGCTGCTGACGCCGCCGCGATGGCTGCCGACCAGGCCGCGATGGCCGCCACGGCTCCGACCGAAGCCGCTGCCGACGCGCATGCCGACGCTGCTGAAGACTCCGAAGATCGCGCCGAAGCCGCTGGCAACGACGCCGAAAAGGCTGACTGATCAGCTCACGCTGATTAGACCGCTTCAAGCTTGAAGAAAACGGGCGCACTTCGGTGCGCCCGTTTTTTTTGGTGATTGGAATGCGGTTTTAGAGGCGCATTCGATGTCCAAAACATGGCTTAATTCTGACGCTGGCCAATAATCGACCCCGTTGTCGCCGGTACGGCGTTTGCCCCGGGCAGGAAGGCCAAAAGCCTGCCTTCCTGCCGTCCTGAACGGAGGTTTCCACTGCACTTCCATTCGTCGGGTCAATGCGTAAGCTACGCCCTCTGGCGAATGGGGAGTGCGGCGACGATCGTCCGCATCCAGAACCGGGTCACCTTTTATCCAGGAGTAGAACAAATGAATTTCAAACAGATCGCTTTGACCGTCGCCATGGCCGCAGCCCTCGCCGCATGCGACAGCGCGTCGACCGACGCAGCCCAAGCCGACGCGGCCCAAGCTGATGCCGCCACTGCGGAAGCCGAAGCATCGGTCGATGGAATGCAGGCCGACGCCGCGCAGAACACCGCTGGAGCCGCGATGTCGGAAGCCGCAGACGCCATGGGCAATGCCGTCGAGGCTACTGCCGATGCCGCCGCTGCCGAGGCTGACCGCGCTGCGCACGAAGCTGCGGCGATGGGTCATGACGCTTCCGCGGAAATCAAGGAAGAAGCCGAGCAAACCGGTGACGCTGTTGAAGCCGCCAGCGATGCCGCCGCAGCCAAGATGGACGACAGCGCCAACCCGAAGAAGTAAGGGGCCGCCGGCCTCCGCCGGACTCCGTGTCTATCGAACAGCCGCCCCCGGGCGGCTGTTTTTTTGTCTGCAGCCGGCCGGACGTGTCAGCGGAACGGCTGCATGCGCGTTGGTCGCCTGGGTGGGGACGGAACGATTGGCGGTCGTGTACGGCGGTTCGGCGGCGTCGCCGGGTCGCTGCGAAGGGCGTAAGTTGCGCGTTACGTCACGCACTGACACTTTTGACGTGGAATTGACTGACAGGCCGGCGTCTACTCGGCCCGCGAATCCAGGGGAACACCTCCATGAACCAACGTATCCTGCGGCCGGCGATCGTCCTTGCGATCTTTCTGGCTTCGTCGTTCCCGGCCAAAGCGGCGGTGTACGACACGGTGTTCCGCGCCAGCTTTGAGGAACTCGCACCTGGCGATGTTCCGGCGAACGACGCGGAAGCGGCGCGGTTCCTGACCCAGGCCACCTTTGGTCCGACCACTGCCGAAATCGCGCTTGTTCGCCAGTTGGGTTACAGCCATTGGCTGGACCGCCAACTCGGCATGCCGATCACTGCAGCGCGACCGCACATGCAGGCGCTCTTCACGCAGCTCAACGCGATGTCGCCCGCGCAGGTACTCAACCAGAATCATCGCGTCGACAAATTCTACCTGACCGCATTGACGGGGAGAGACCAGCTGCGCCAGCGCATGGCCTGGGCGCTCAGCCAGATCTTCGTGGTCTCCGACCAGAACGGCGCGATCGGCGAGGAATACATCAACCTGTCGGAGTACTGGGACCTGCTGGCGCGCGGGAGCACCGGCAATTACCGGCAGCTCCTCAACGACGTGACCTTCAGTCCCACGATGGGCAAGTACCTGAGCCACTTCCGCAATCGCAAGGCGTCCACAACGACGCCGATCCGCCTGCCGGACGAGAACTATGCACGCGAGGTCATGCAGCTCTTCTCGGTCGGGCTCATCGAACGCAACCTCGATTTCTCGCCGATCCTGTTGAACGGACAGCCGGTCGCGACCTACGACCAGGACACCATTTCGCAGATGGCGAAGCTGTTCACGGGCTTCAATTACAACGACGCGACCAACATCTTCAACGGCACCAACACCTACCTGCCGATGAGCTGCATCCAGGCGGAGCACGACCTCACCGCAAAGACGGTGCTCGGCGGTGTCGTGCTACCGGCGAACCAGGCTTGCGGCACCGACGTGGGCCTCATGCTCAACGTCATCAACCTGCATGCGAACGTCGGCCCCTTTATTTCGCGCCAGCTGATCCAGCGTTTCGTGACCAGCACGCCGTCGGCCGCCTACATCCAGCGCGTCGCCACGGTCTTCGAAAACAATGGCAGCGGCGAGCGTGGCGACTTGGGCGCCGTGCTGAAGACTATCCTTACCGACGTCGACGCCCGCAATGCTTCGCCGCCAGCCAGCTTTGGCAAGTTGCGTGAGCCCGTGCTGCGCCTCACCGCGTTGTGGAGGGCCTGGGACGCAGTCGCGCCCGCCGCCTACCTCAGCGGCGATCCGCCGGTGCAGCAACCACCGCTGGACATCCGTATCAGCAGTTCAGCGCGCGGCATGTCGCAGGTGCCGCTACGTGCGCCGACGGTCTTCAACTTCTACGTGCCGGACTACCAGCCGCCGGGCGCGATCATGGCGGGGCTGTTCGCGCCCGAATTCCAG
>JBKJSW010000202.1:0-3238 GCA_046595765.1 Ahniellaceae bacterium | reverse complement strand
GTCGGCAAAGCCATCGCCGTTGACATCGCCGGCGCCGGCCACGCTAAATCCAAAACGCGCATTCACCTGGTTCGCTTCCAGTTGCGCATCAGAGGTGAGGTCGAAGGAGCCGGCGCCGCCGAAATAGACAAAGGCTGCGCCTTCGTCGATCTGGCCGTTGTCGTAGGTGTCGGCGCCGACGATGACGTCGGCAAAGCCATCGCCGTTGACATCGCCGGCGCCGGCCACGCTAAATCCAAAGCGCGCATTCGCCTGGTTTGCCTCGAGTTGCGCATCGGCAGTGAGGTCGAAGGCGCCGGCGCCGCCGAAATAAACGAAGGCCGCGCCTTCGTCGAGCTGGCCGTTGTCGTACAAGTTGGCGCCAATAATCACGTCGGCAGAGCCATCACCGTTGACATCGCCTGCGCTGGCCACGCTGCGTCCCAGGTTCGCACCTGCCTGATCCGCTTCGAGTTGACCATCGGCGGTGAGGTCAAAGGCGCCGGCACCGCCGAAATAGACAAAGGCCGCGCCTTCGTTGGCCTCGCCGTTGGCATACAGGAAGGCGCCGACGATGACGTCGGCGAAGCCATCGCTATTGACATCGCCGGCCCCGGCCACGCTGCTTCCAAAGTTCGCATTCGCCTGGTTCGCTTCGAGTAGTGCATCGGCGGTGAGGTTGAAGGTGCCCGCGCCGCCGAAATAGACGAAGGCTGCGCCTTCGTCGGTCTGGCCGCTGTCGTATTGGGGGGCTCCGACGATTACGTCGGTAAAGCCATCGCCATTGACATCGCCGGCACCGGCCACGCTGAGTCCAAAGGCCGCACTCGCCTGGTTCGCTTCCAGTTGCGCGTCGGCGATCAGGTTGAAGGCACCGGCGCCGCCGAAATAGACGAAGGCCGCGCCCTCATTGGTCTGGCCGTTGTCGTACTGGTCGGCGCCGACGATCACGTCGGCAAAGCCATCACCGTTGACATCGCCGGCGCCGGCCACGTTGAATCCAAAGCGCGCATTCGCCTGGTTTGCCTCGAGTTGCGCATCGGCAGTGAAGTCGAAAGCGCCGGCGCCTCCGAAGTAGACGAAAGCCGCGCCTTCGTCGGACTGGCCGTTGTCGTACAGGAAGGCACCGACAATCACATCGGCATAGCCATCGCCGTTGACATCGCCGGGGCTTGCCACCCTGAATCCAAAAAATGTATTCGCCTGGTTAGATTCGAGTTGCGCGTCGGCGGTGGGGTCAAAGGCGCCGGCGCCGCCGAAATAGACAAAGGCTGCGCCTTCGTTGGTCTGGCCGTTGTCGTACTGGTCGGCGCCGACGATCACGTCGGCAAAGCCATCGCCGTTGACATCGCCGGCGCCGGCTACGCTTCTTCCCAACAAAGCACTCGCTTGGTTCGATTCGAATTGCGCGTCGGCGTTGACGTCAAAGGCGCCAGCGCCGCCGAAGTAGACAAAGGCCGCGCCTTCGTCGATCTGGCCGTTGTCGTGGAAGTAGGCGCCGACAATTACGTCGGCATAGCCGTCGCCGTTGACATCGCCGGCGCCGGACAAGCTGAACCCAAAAAGTGCATTGGTCTGGTTCGCTTCGAGTTGCGCGTCGGCGATGGGGTCGAAGGCGCCGGCGCCGCCGAAATAGACGAAGGCCGCGCCTTCGTCGGTCTGGCCGTTGTCGTACAGGAAAGCGCCGACAATCACATCAGCGTAGCCGTCGCCGTTGACATCTCCGGCACCGGCTACGCTGACTCCAATGCGGGCATCCGTCTGGTTCGATTCCAGTTGCGCGTCCGCGGCGAGGTTGAAGGCGCCGGTGCCGCCGAAATAGACGAAGGCCGCGCCCTCGTTGGTGTGGCCGTTGTCGTACTGGTCGGCGCCGACGATAACGTCGGCATAGCCATCGCCGTTGAGATCGCCGGCGCCGGCCACGCTGACTCCCAACAAAGCACTCACCTGGTTCGATTCGAGTTGCGCGTCGGCGTTGGAATCAAACGTGTCGGCGCCGCCGAAATATATGAAGGCAGCGCCTTCGTCGGACTGACCGCTATCGTAGAACTGAGCGCCGACGATCACTTCGGCAAAGCCATCGCCGTTGACATCGCCGGCGCCGGCCACGCTGAATCCCAAGTTCGCACCCGCCTGGTTCGATTCGAGTTGCGCATCGGCCACGCCGCTCAGCACCGACTTGATCGCGATTGGATACCGTGCGTGACGGTCGTCGAGCGCCAGCGTCACGCGGTCGTGCTCCGCACGGAGCGACACGGGCAGGGCTTGGCCTTCGGAATCAGTGACGACGAATCGATCCCAACGCAAGGCTTGGATGCCGCTGGTCAAGACGACGGTGTTGCCATCGAGTCTTCCGGTCGCGCCTTCCAGCGCGAACGCCACGTTCAGTGTGCCGCCGCCCTGCGGGCGCCGGCTCAGTTCAAGCTCCTGCGCCAGACCGTCGGGACGGTTTTCGTAACGTGCCTCGATATCCGGCCAGCGAAGCTTCACCTCGGCGCCTTCGGCGATGACTTCGGCAGCGCCAGGCGCATGCAGTGCATGCTTGCGACCGAAGTCGAGCAATTGCAGTCCGACGAGTGGCGCAGCCTCGACATCGCGCGTCACCAGCGATACGCCTCGCGCGTTGAAGAAGGTTCGAATCCCTTGCGCCCGATTCGGCGCCTGCAGACCGCGATCGGTTTCGCTGGCGCGGTATTCGCGCTGGACCAGTTCCTGCTGCGCCTGGGCTAGCCAGGAGGCCGAGGGCTTGTCAGCGGGCGCTGCCTGCGCCCAGGGAGCTACGAATAACACGATCAACCAGATGGTCCAACCGCGCGCAGAATTCATTGCAGGCCCCCACCGTGCATCGAAACTTCCGAACGTTCGAGAGTTACCTCGTTCGTTCAACTGACAAGGATCGACCTGCGCAGCGGTTGCCTACTGCCGCGCGGGACGAGGCGTCCGCAGTATGGGCGTGTTCCTTGCCCAGTCAAATGGAGGAAAGGCATGGGGCTTCAGTCGCTCGGCCGCAACCATAAAATTCGAAAACCAACAGATTGTGGGGTGCGAGACCACTCGACGAGGCTGATCGCTTCACGCCGCCTCCGACCGGCCGCTTCGGGTCTATTCTGTTGAACACTCCGCGAGTGAGAATTTGCAGCCGTTTCAGGGTTGCGTGCGCCCACGACAATGCCATTCTGGGTCTCCGGAAGAGTACGAGACGCCCAGAATGCGACTGTCGCGAGCGCACGCAACCCTGAAACGGCTGCAAATTCTCACT